>JAYWHK010000064.1:0-12798 GCA_043777755.1 Saprospiraceae bacterium | reverse complement strand
GCATAATCAAAATCTAACTTTTTTAAAGGATTTTCATCAAAGTTAATATAAGTCAATGCTGAAAAATGCTTTTTATCTTGTCCATAAAAACCAAAAGCTAAATCATTGGAAAGCAACACTTGAAAATTTCCATCACTGTCTGATTGAAAACCACTGTAACTTTTATTTTGATGCAAAGCTTGCCATTTCAAAGGCATTGAAGCCATATTTTGCCCTTCTGAATACTTGATTTTACCTTTGATTAGCACCACATTTTCGGCAGAAGAAGGCAAATCCATTTTGACACCTCTAATGTTCCAATCGTTTCCTGTTTTTTGTGAAGTGTAGGCTTCTTTTCCATCAAAAGTGAACGAGAAATAAACATCGTCTTGGCTCGTATTGATGCTTTCTCCAAGGTTTTTTGGTGCTGACCAGTTTTGCCAAGTATCATCTAACCGTTGTGTTGAGAACCAATCAGAAGCTCCAAAACCTTTTTTTCCATTGCTACAAAAATACAACGTCCGATTATCCGCAGCCAAAAAAGCGTTGTTTTCTTCGTTTTTGCTGTTCACAACAAGCCCCAGATTAATAGGACTCGACCAATCTCCATTTTCAGCTTTTAGGCTTACAAAAAGGTCAGTAGAACCCATACTTTGCTCATTTTCAAGACTTAATACAACTATTTTTTCATCAACACTCACATAACCTTGTATTGGTTTTAGGCTTTTGGCTTTCAGATTGAGTTCTTTTGGCGTACTCCAAACTCGACCTTTTTTTTGTGTAAAAAAAATCGTTTGCCCATTGGTAAAATACAAGGTCGAACCATCTAAAGCAACGCCAAGAATCGTATTATTTTCTTCGTTATTGACAGGAAAACCCATATTAACGGGCGTACTCCACGAGCCATCGCTGTTTTTGTTCGCTACCCAAATGTCATTTTTATTGGCAGTTCCGATGTTCAAATCGTGGTTTTCTCTTACAAAATAAAACCGCTGTCCGTCGGGTGACACCAGCGGATGTGTTTCGTTGCTTCGGCTATTTAATTTTTGGATAGACGCAAGCGGAATAGAATCATTGCTGTTTTTGGCAGCAATAAAAGATATGGAGAAAAGTAAAAAGGTGAAAATCAGAAAACGTAGCATCTGCAAAATTACTTTTTTTTCTATATTTTACAAAAAAAATGATATTATTTATTATACGTTCTTCTAAAATGTAGATTCCTTTGATTTTTTATAAAAAAAGCGTATTTTTGTAAAAATTTTAACAATGGCATACAGTCAGTTTAATACTTTGAAATTGGTGAAAAAGAATTTAGGGATTCAAATCACCAATAAATTATTATTTGCAGGAGTGGAAAAAATGCCACCTTCTGAGTTTTTATTGTCATTTTTAGAAATGACAACAGGACATAAAACAGCTTTTTTCAGTGAAAAATCACGCTCAGAAGCCATCGTTTTTCCTGTTTTGGTGAATTTGCAAAAAGAAATGGATTTTCAATTTTCGCTGTATTCAGGCGCAACAATTGATGCTGAAAAAGAAAGAGGTCTGAATGGAGAATGTGACTATATTCTGGGAAAAGGTGAACAAGGTGCAGAAATCGAAACACCTATTTTTTGTGTTGTAGAGGCAAAAGACAACGATATTGACATCGGAATCCCGCAATGTATCGCTCAACTTTGTGGTGCTGACCTATTCAACAAACAAGAAGGCATTAAAATATCTCCACTTTATGGCTGTACTACAACAGGGGAAACCTGGCAATTTATAAAATATGAAGATGGAATGGCTGTCATTGATACCAAACGTTATTACTTGACTCAGCTCGACGAAATTTTAGGCATCATTAGACACATCGTTTTATCCAATTGAATAATGTAGAGAAAAGGTATGCCTTTTCTCGCACTACAAAAACCTACACAACACGAGAAAAGGCGTGCCTTTTCTCTACATTATATTTTGATAACAAAAAAAACGCATCGCTTGAAGAACAAACGATGCGTTTTTGAATATAAAAAGCTGTTACATTTTTATAACTTTTACAAAAAGAAATTGTAGGAGCATCTTTTATGTAAATGATACCGCAAAGATAATAGTATTTTGATGAGAAATGCAAATTTTTTTTCGCATTAATGTCACATTTTTTTTATCTTTTTTTTGCAAAAATTGATTGTAGTTTTTAATTTATTATAAATCAATTTTTTACGCATATCATTTTTTTATCACATAAATTTAAAGCTGTCACAAAAAAGAATTATTTTTTTATTTTAAAGCAACTTTTATTTCAATTCGAACTCTACACGACGATTTTTTGCACGCCCCGTAGAGGTTTCGTTGTCAGATACAGGTTGCGTTTCGCCAAAACCAATAGCGTTCATGCGAGCAGGAGAAATGCCTTTTGCCAAAAGATAATTAAAACAAGCATTGGCACGACCTTCAGAAAGACGTTGATTGCCTTCATCGTCACCAACATTGTCTGTATGACCTCTCATTTCCAAGGTGTAAGAAGCGTTACGCTGCATTACTTCAAAAATATTATCCAAAATATCATAAGAAACATTTTTCAAACGCTCCGTTCCCGACTCAAATTGAACACCATAAATAGCACTTTGCAGTACTTTTTGGTCTTTTTCAGTTACAGGAGGACAACCTTTGCTTGATGTTCCTGCCAAATCAGGGCAAGCATCTTTCATATCTTCGATGCCATCACCGTCACGGTCAGGACAACCGTTTGTACGAGCTGAACCAGCTACTGCTGGGCAAGCATCTTTGCTATCCAAAACACCATCGTTATCCGTATCAGAAGGACAGCCATTTGCGCCATCGCCTTTCACATTCGGACAAGTATCTTTGCTATCAGCAATACCATCACCATCTGTATCTTTTTCAGGACAACCACTTTCCGCTGTACCACGTTCCGTCGGGCAAGGATCATCTAAATCCACAATCCCATCATTATCAGAATCAGGACAACCTTTGTTCGCCAAAGTTCCAGCTGCCGAAGGACAACGGTCATCTTGGTCAGCAACACCATCGCCATCTGTATCAGGACAACCATTTGTTTTTGCAGTTCCTTTGTCGCTCGGACATTTGTCTTCTTTATCAGCAACACCATCGCCGTCCGCATCAGGACAACCTTTGCTTTCGGCAGTTCCTTTTTCATTTGGACACTTGTCATTTTGGTCAAAAACACCATCACCATCTGAATCAGGGCAACCTTTTGTACGTTTAGAACCTTTGAGCGTAGGGCAAATGTCCTCGCTGTCTTTCACGCCATCACCATCTGTATCAAATACAACTGGGATTCTATAACCCAAAACAGCTCCAGCAAAAGCGTAACTATCATTGTTTTCAGGATTTCCCAAAAGACTAACGCCATCAACATGGTCGCTGAACAACAAACGATAACCCGCCTCAACACTGAACGTCCATTTTTCACTGATGTCTAACTTCAAACCAGCACCAATTGGCAATGCCAAGTTGATTTTTTTGAAAGTAGCACTTCTATCTTGCTCTAATTTTGTTTTGTCGCTGTTCGTACCATTAAAATAATAAACATCTGGCGCAATACTCGTTGCTGCAATTCCTCCAAAAATATAAGGTGAAATCATACGGCGAAAACCTTCCGAATAACGACGATTTCCCAAAATATCAATTTCTGCCAAAAGAGCCAATTCTCTTGTACCAGCTTTGAAGTTCACATTTCGAGCTGGATTAGCTGTATTATTCGCATCGTTACCTGTTAGTTTTCCAGCCAAAAAATTGATGCGCAAAGCCGCCATATTGTTAAAATGATACCTTGCCATTCCACCTAGTCCAATGTTATTTTCTTTTGTGCCAAAAGAATTAAGCTCGCCATTGTATTGCATTAAGCCGCCTAATAAGCCAACTTCCCATTGTTGCGATTTTAATTTTTTTGCTGTAGAAATATTATTCATTTTGGTTTGTGCAGAAATAAATGTACTTGCAAACAAAATATTTACCAAAAAGAAAACGGATTTTAAATTACTTTTTTTCATAAAACACTGATTTTTAATGTACTATAAACGATTTTAGGATAATTAAATATTATAAAAATATTTAATGCAAATTCAGTGCTAATTTTTGTTTTTTTGAAAAAAATATTTTAAGAAGTGCTTTTTCACAAAATTGTTAGCAATACTTTGAAATCTAAGCGAAAATATTTTCAAAAGACCAATAAAAATCATATTTTTGCATCAAATTACAAATTATATTTTATTTTAAAAATACAATTAACTGATTTTCAATACTTTAAAAAACATCCTAACTAAAATAAATAATTAATTATGGCTCAAATTGAACTGATTATGCCTCGTATGGGCGAAAGCATCATGGAGGCGACCATTCTAAAATGGGTAAAAACAGTTGGTGATAGCATCAAAGCTGACGAAACCATTCTCGAAATTGCAACAGATAAGGTAGATAGTGAAGTACCTTCTCCTTCTGACGGCATTATTACCGAAATTTTCTTCAAAGAAAATGATGTAGTGGCAGTTGGAAAAGTAATTGCAATGATTAGTACAGAAGTTGGTGCTGTTGCAACGCCTACACCTACAACGCCAAGTGTAGTTGCAAATACAACTGCTGCTTCGATTCCTTCGCCTGCTGCTGCGACAACCACCGCTGCAACAAGCTCAAGTGATCGTTTTTATTCGCCATTGGTTCGGAACATTGCCAAACAAGAAAATGTCAGTCCGTCAGAGCTTGAAAATATCGCTGGTTCTGGTGCAAATGGTCGTGTTACAAAAAAAGACATTGTGGCTTTTGTCGAAACAAAAACGTCTGTACCACAAGCTGCGCCAGCGGCTGTTTTTACACCACAAGTTGTTGTAAATCAATCTATTAGCTCAAACGTATCGGTTAGTGTTAGTGGCAATGTTGAAATCATCGAGATGGACAGAATGAGAAAGCTCATCGCTGACCACATGGTAATGTCTAAGCAAACTTCACCACACGTTACGTCTTTTGTTGAAGCAGACGTGACCAATATGGTGAATTGGAGAAATTCTATCAAAGGAGAATTTAAGAAAAAACACAACGAAAACATTACTTTTACGCCTATATTTGTAGAAGCGGTAGCAATGGCAATTCGTGATTTTCCGATGATTAACTGTTCGGTTGATGGTACTAAAATTATTTTGAAAAAAGATGTTAATATTGGTATGGCTGCTGCTTTGCCAAGTGGCAATCTGATTGTTCCTGTTATCAAAGGTGCTGACCAACTGAATTTAGTTGGTTTGACCAAAAAAGTGAACGATTTGGCTACACGAGCTCGTGCGAATCAGCTAAAACCTGAGGATATTCAAGGCGGAACTTTTACATTGACCAATGTTGGTACTTTTGGCAATGTGATGGGAACGCCAATCATCAATCAGCCACAAGCTGCGATTTTGGCAACGGGTGCTATCAAGAAAAAACCTGCGGTTATCGAAACAGAATATGGTGATGTAATAGCGATTCGCCAGATGATGTTTTTGTCCTTGTCTTATGACCACCGAGTTGTAGATGGTTCGTTGGGCGGTTCGTTTTTACGTCGAGTTGCTGATTATTTGGAAGGGTTTGATGGGAAAAGAGTGGTGTAAAAAGCCCCTCCTAAATCCCAATGTCATTAAGCTAAGGATTTTAAAAATGTGTTGCTTCGCAAAAGACTTGAACAGCACTTTCTGATGCCCTCACACTAAAGGGAATGACTCCTAAATGTATTGTTTTATTTGTTTTTTAGCAATAAAAATAACCGTTTTATTGCATAAAAATTGGAAAAATTTACTTTTTTTATCTGAGTTCCCTTTAGGGTAAGGGCATCAGAAAGTAAATTTAGGTTGTTGAGCAAAGCATTTAAAATCAAATTCCTTAGCTTAATGACATTGACCTAAATCCTCCCCTGATGGGAGGATTTAGGTGGGGCTTTTTTTACGCCGAAAACGACGTTCCGCAGCCGCAAGTTTCTTTTGCATTGGGATTGCTGAAAGAAAAACCACGATTGTTCAAACCTTCGACCCAATCAATCTCCATTCCCAATAAATAAATGGCGTGCGCTTTTTGCATCACGACATGGAAACCATTGATTTCAAAAGAATCATCACCTTCTTTGGTTTCATCAAAACCCAAAACATAAGAGAAACCAGAACAACCACCGCCTTTTACGCCTACACGTAAGCCATAATCATTGGGAATTTTTTGTTCTTCTCGAATACGATTCAATTCACGAATGGTGGCACTTGTCAAAGATACTGGATTTGCTACTGTTGCAGTCATATTTTTATACTAAATTTTTTATTGTAACGTTATATTTCTAAGTTAAAAATTTTTGCAAAGTTACGCTTAAAACTCAAACTTTGCAAAACGAATCATTATTTTTGACGTTTGAACGACAAAATTATTGCACACTCATAAAAAATTGATAAGGTTTGTGTAATTTTGTGGCTTTAATTAATACTTTTTATATAAACAGCGCAAACAACTTATGGGACTTTTTGCAGAAATACTAAAGTACACACTTCCTGGAATGGTCGTTTTTTTGACGACTTACCTTCTTTTTAAAGAATTTTTTCAACATCAATACCATCAGAAAATGTTGGAATTGAAACAAAACGATAGTAAAACAACGCTTCCTTTGCGTTTGCAATCCTATGAGCGTTTGTCTTTGTTTTGCGAGCGTATCGCTATTCCTAACTTGATGATGCGTTTGAAAAATACATCTTCTACGAATCAAAGCCTTCAATATGCAATGGTTTTGTCCATTCAACAAGAGTTTGAACATAACATCAGTCAGCAAATATATGTGAGTGACCAGCTTTGGCAAATCATCAAATTGGCAAAAGAAACGATGATGAATATTATCAATACCAATGCACAAGGGCTTGACCCTCAGGGCAGTAGCGATGAATTGGTTAAGGTGCTTTTTGCGCACATCAGTGAAAATGCAAGCCCTAACGATTTGGCGGTGAACGCCATCAGAAAAGAGGCGAGTAAATTATTTTAAAATAAAAAATCAACAATGGAAATCAATACTTTTATTTCAAATATACAACAATATGGCCCAACTTTAGCAAAAGGTTTGGCTACGCTTTTGCTCGGACTCTGGGCAATCAATAAATTGACGGATTGGGTCAATGCTTCTATGATTCGTCGGAAATTAGACGATTCTATTCGTCCTTTTTTTGCATCGGCACTAAATGTTGCACTCAAAGTTATTTTGGTCGTAACCGTAGCTGGAATGTTTGGTATTGAAACAACTTCCTTTATTGCTGTTTTTGGCGCATTGGCTTTTGCGATTGGTTCTGCACTTTCAGGTAGTTTAGGGCATTTTGCAAGTGGCGTTCTTATTTTACTTTTTCGTCCTTATAAAGTAGGTGATTTGGTAAAAATTCACGAACACGAAGGCACAGTAGATGAAATCCAAGTTTTTAATACGGTTTTAAGAACGAATACCAACAAAAAAGTCATTATTCCGAATGGCATCATTACGCAAGGCTCAATTACGAATGTCAGCGGACAAGGCGAATTGCGTGTAGATTTGAATATTTTGACTACGCCAAACACTGATATTGATGAAGTTAAGAGAATTGTTCAGCAAGTAGCGGAAACTTGTCCTTTGGTGGTTCGACCAAAACAGGTAGAAGTCTTAGTACATGAGGTTATTAAAGACCAAATGCACTTTATTGTCCGTGTTTGGTGTGTGAGCGAATACTATTGGGACGTTTATTACTATATGCAAGAACATATCAAGAAGAATTTTGACCAAAATGGAATAAAAACGCCATTTGGGAGAGATTAATGGAATTTGTAAAATTAAAAAGGTGTTCGCTTTAATAAACGAACACCTTTTTTTATCTCAACAATCCTGCGCTCCATTGCAACGCATACAACGACTTATAGTATTTTGTTTTTAAAGCGATGAGTTTTTCCAAGGCTTCTAAGGCTTTGTTTTCTCGGCTATTGATGAGAAAAAGAGAGCTTTCTCCGTTGGAAAAACGAGATTCTTCGGCTTTGACGAGTTTTTGGTAATTGTCAAAAGCATTATTTTGTAAGGCAATTTGATTTTTTAAAGTTGTATATTCGTTGTAATAACTTTTGATTTTAATGTCGATTTGTTGTCGTTTTTGGATTTGATTCAAACTCATTTCTTCGATTTTGAGTTTGGCTTGTTGGTACGCACCTCGACCTTGTGATAGGAATAAGGGCATCTCAAATTTTAATCCGTATTGAAAATTATTTTCAAACAAAGGGCTGTTTGTGGTCGTTTTCAAAACATTGTAACCTTTTCCAAGTAGGTTGTAACGAAAATCTACTTTGGGCAACAATTCTTGAAATTTTACTTTTTTATCAATGGCTAAAATGTCTAATTTGTAGTTGTAAATCGCCAAATCAGGATGGCTTTGAGCGGCAATTGCCAATAAGTTAGACAGTGAAACATTGAAATTGACGAACTGATTGGCGTTGTCCCAATCGCTTTGTGGAATGACGTTTTCGGGCAATTCGTAGGGTGTATTATTCGATTGCCAAAGATAGGCTGAAAGCTGCAAACCTGCATTTTGAAACGCCAAATATTGTTCATTTTGCTGCAACTGAAAGGTCTGCAATTGCGTAGTGGCTTCGACGGTATCTATAGCAGGTCGCTCTCCGTTGATGAAAGACATTTTTACAAAATTTAAGCGTTTTTCATTGATTTTTACATTATTTTCTACGATTTTAAAGGTTTGATAGGCTTTTACCCAAAGCCAATAGGCTTCAATAGCGTCTAATAAAAGGTCGTTTATCGTTGCTCGTTGCTCAATGGCGGACATGGTTTTGTAGATTTTGGCTTGGCGCAAAAATGCTCTCCGTTTGTCTATTAATAGGTTTTTGACCAAAGGAATATTTACGCCTAAATAGTTGGTTTTACCGTTTGTTTCGGAAGGGTCAAAACGGTTGCCTGATAGGTTCTCTATACCTGCATACACATCTACTGCATACCAAGTTGGGATTTTCAACTCCGCTGAGGTGTAGTCGTAATAATCCACGCCATTGACTGTTTTTTTTGTTACATAATTGCTCAAAAATGGGTCGAAAGCTGCTCGTGACATCAGTATTTCGGCTTGTGCTTTTTCAATACCAATGTCGGTTTGTCGAGCGATTGGGTGAAATTGTCGTACCAATGCCAAAACTTGTTCGGCATTTAGTGTTTTCAATTCGTTTTGTGCTTCGATTTGGAAAACGGTACTTATATATAGTAAGAAAAAAATGAAAATCTGTTTTTTTTGCATGATGTTTTTTATTGAACCACAAAGTCACAAAGAACACACAAGTAATAATTGTTGGCTATGTGTTCTTTGTGACTTTGTGGTTTATTTATTTCCCCTTAGAGGTTTCTTCATTTTTATAAAAATCAGGTGGAAAACCGTTGATATTTCGCCATAATTCGTACCAAATTGGTACGTCTTTGAGGAGTGCGATGCCTTGTGCGCCACTGCCAATTTTGAGTTGTTGCGACCATTTTTTGTCGTCAGTATCTTCCGAAGCTAAGACTCTAAATAAGCCGTTTGGACTGATTGCGCTCTCGATTGCTACGATTTTTCCGCCAAAAGTACCGTAAGAATTGTCGGGCCAACCACTAAAAACAATGGCAGGAAAGCCATCAAACATAAAGCGTACTTTTTGACCAATATTGACCAAAGGCAAATCAACGGGGCGGACAAAAAGTTCAACAGCGTGATCTATTTGGTTCGGAACGATGACTGAAACACGTTCGCCATCTTTCAAAATCTCTCCGATTCCTGATTTTTTGGCTTGTACAATCTGCCCATCTTGTGGCGCAAGAATGAGGTACATTCCGTTCCGAATCGTGTAATTGGCAAGGGCATTTTCCAATTTGGCAACATCGCCTTCGCCTGTTGCGACTTGGCTCAAGCTCTGAAAACGGTCACCTTCGGCTTTGCTTATTTTTTCGGTGTATTCTTGTTCGACACTGTTTTTTTCGATTTTTACATTCGTGACTTCTTGTTGCGTTTGCGCCAATTTATTTTCGACCATTATTTTTTTAGCCAAAGCATTTTGATAAGAAAGATTCCGTTGTTGCAATTGCGTTTGCGACACCAAACCTTCGTCGTACATTTTTTGCTGACGGTCGTATTGATCTTTTGCCAAGCTCAATTCATTTGCGACTGCCGATAATTCTGCGTTTTCTCCCGCCAATTTGTTGTCTAATTGTTTCAATTTATTGCCCAATTGTTCAATTTTTAACTTTTTTGCTTCATTCAAAGCGGCAATTTGTGTTTTTGTCGTTCCAATTTTATCTTGATAAAAATCAATTGTACCTCGTTTGGCATCAACCTGTTGCTGTGTTCTGCCGACCAAATTCGGGTCGAGATACTCGGCTTTTATTTCTGAAATTTGTAAAATTGTATCTCCTTTTTTCACAAAATCTCCTTCTTTTACATACCATTTCATGATTTTCCCTGCGATTGGCGCATTGATTTCTTGCGGACGTTGCTCTTGTCGCAAAGTAGTGACTGTACCTTTTGCTCTGATGTTTTGTGTCCAAGGCACAAACAAAAATGCTATGCCAAAAAACATAATTCCAAAAAACCAATAGCGAACTTTGCTTTTTATCTCGCTTCGGTAAATGGCATCAAAAGATTTTAATTTTTCCATATTTTTTGTTACGAATTTTTTTAACACGAATTACACAAATCTACGAATTACACGAAGTGTAGATTATTGTTTTTAACTCAAATTTTGATTTGAATTTTTTTTAAACTGTTCTAAAAATTTCTTTTTTTTGAGATTCAAAAAAGCTCTACTGTATTATCACATTTTTTTGCAAAATCATCATCATTTGAAACGACAACGATGGTACTATTTTTTTTCTTTTCTATTAAAAAATGAATAATATTTTGAGTTGTTTTGTCGTCAAAACCACGCCAAGGTTCTTCTAAAAGAATTAACTTGGGGTCATTTGTAAGCGCACGAAGCAACAAGATTTTTTTGATAACAGTACTCGAAAGTCGTTTTCCCATCGGATCAATTTCGCTATCAAAACCATTCGGAAACCCAAGAATGAAATCTTCGATGCCTAATTTTTGGGCAGTTTTGATGATATTTTCAGGCAAAATCGAACTCCTTCCCATACTGATATTTTCCCAAAGTGTACCGATAAAAATGTCTTGATTGTTGAGATAAACGCCCGTTTGTGTACGTAAACTTTCCAGTTGGTAATTGCCAATCGGAATGTGATTGAGCAATAATTGTCCCGTAAAATCACTGTAACTGCCACTCAAAATCTTCAATAAAGAGGATTTTCCCGCACCAGCTTTACCTTTAATACAAGCAATTGTATTTTTGTGAATGGTCATATTGAAGTGTTCAAAAACTTTTTGTCCGTTGTCATATTGAAAATTGAAATCAATAAAATCAATTGCAATGCCTTGATTATCAGTATTTAACGCTATGTTTCCGCTTTTTTCCAAAGGATTTTCGGTGACGGTCGCCAATTTTTCTAAACCCGTAATCACGTCATAAATACTATCCAAACTACTGATGAGTTTTTCGACAGCCGCAATGACGGTCAAAATCACAATTTCGGCAGCGATAAATTCGCCAATATTCAATTGTTGGTCCAACAACAAATATGTTCCGACCGACAACATACCTGCCGTAATCAATACTTTGAAAATGACCAATGTTCGGTATTGCACCAAGAGTACTTTGAAATGCGCTGTTCGAGAGTTCAAATAGCCCAAAACGTGTTTGTCCGTTCGCTGCACATTGAGGTGTGAGCCTTGACTAAATTTGAACGACTTTAAGACCCGAGCCATTTCTTCCAACCAAGATACCACAGCGTATTTGTAAGAGCTCTCTTTGTAGCTCGTTGTCAAACCTTTTTTACTGCTATAACTTAAAATTATCCATAAAATAACAATTAATAAAAAGCCAAAAGCGATGAAAAATGGATGGTACAAAGAGAGTAAAAGTAAGCCAAAAACGATTTGAATACTCGCCGTCGGAATGTCTAATAAGAGTTTAGATAAGCCTTTTTGAAGGTTCAGCGTATCAAAAAAACGATTGATAATCTCAGGTAAATAGATATTATCCGCTTGTTTTAGGTCAAAACGAGGTATTTTTTCAGCAAAATCAAAAGCATAGCGGGTAAATATTCTCTGTTGGATTTTTTCGATAATCTTCATTTGGTTAATTTGAAAAATACCTACCAACGCCACACCTACAACAACTAAAAAAATCAAAACAAACAAAGAAGTAACCATCGCTGCGCCCAGTACAAAACCAATGATGGCTTGTACGCCAATCGGTACACTCAACTGAACCAAACCACTCAAAATGGCATAGAAATAAACAGATTTTATCTCGTCTTTTTCGAGCGCAATCAATTGAAAAAGACGTTGTAAAGGATTGGAATTTGAACTTGCCATTATATTTTTTTTAAGAACTTAGAATAGACCTATCCTAAATCCTTTCCAAAGGAAAGGACTTATTGATTTGTGGTTCACAAAAGTCTGTTCTTTTTTATTTTAACAGATAAAATTAAAAAAATTGACCCTAATAAACGATATTATATAGTTACTTTTTATTTTATAAATAGTATAACAACAAATGTAAAGTAAAAGTTCCATAAATAATAGTAACACTATTAAAAATAGTAGTTTTAATATTTTTTATACTATAATTACTTCTAAATTGATAATAAAACCTTAACTTTGTAGAAAATTAAACTGTAACTCCGCTACACGCGTAGGGAATAGGTGAAAAAAAAGTTGTAAATCTTTGTATATTAATTAGTTATGCGTATTTTTGCTATGGCACATA
>JAYWHK010000063.1:0-12807 GCA_043777755.1 Saprospiraceae bacterium | reverse complement strand
GCTAATTTTTTGTCAAACTCTGTGTTCTCCGTTTCTCCGTGGTAAAAATAAAAAATCTTCGATTTTTTTCGACGCTAAACAGTTAAAAAAGATGACTTTATTATAACGACACCCAAGCCGCAAAAGAGTGGTTTGGGTGTTTTTTTCTGTAGGTCACGAAGGACTCCTTTGGATCGGAAGCTCCAGCTTCCGACAAAACTATTGGCTAAGTTTTTATAAAGAAAAATGTACCTTTGCGCTTAAAATAAAACCACCTATATGATAAGCCAAGCACTTGTTCAGTACATTCAAAAAGTTTTGCCAATGCCTTTGGAAAAAGCAGAATTGATTGCTTCAAAATTTGCGTTAAAAGAATTTGAAAAAGGCGATTTTTTAATAAAAGAAGGCAAAATCAGCAATACCTTGTATTTTTTAGAAGAAGGCTGTGTGCGTTCTTACATTTTAGATGCTGATGGCGACGAAGTAACTACCGCTGTTTTTATGCAAAATACAACGGTCAATAATTTGATTTCTTTTTTTAAAAGGCAGCCTTCAAAAGAAAATTTCCAAACATTGGGCGATGCAAAAACGTATTTTTTATCGTATGAAGACCTTCAAGCAAGCTTTCATGGAATTCCCGAATTTCGAGAATTGGGGCGTATGATGCTCATCAATAATTATAGTCAATTGAAAGACAGAATGTTAGCGATGGTACAACTCACCGCCGAACAACGTTATTTGAACTTGATTGAATCAAAACCCGATATTTTTCAGCAAGTTCCACTCAAAATGTTGGCAACTTATTTGGGTATTACAGACACTTCACTGAGTAGAATTCGGAAAGATTTGGCAAAAAAATAATTTTTTTTAGACTTTTCAAACGAACTTGTCATTTGCTAAGTAAATTCATCAGCGATGATTGCAACTTTGTATTATTATTTAACAAACTAAAATTTTATACAATGAATTTCATTACAAACGCTGTTCCGACTTGGGTTTCGATTTCGTTTATTTTCGTATTCCCTTTATTCTATTATTTTATCGCCAATGCCGCTAAAAAAGCTGCATTTTCGGCTGGTTTTGATGCTGCAAAAATTTCTAAAATTGGCAATTCTATCTTAATTTTTGCTGCTATTTACTTGACTTATGTTGCTTTGATGTCATTTACAGGCATTTTTCAACAAAATACAATACCTCCTAAAATTTTACTTTACACAACCTTACCCTTAGCGATTTTTTACTTTTTAGTTGTATTCAGAAGCCGCATTTTTAATCAATTACTTGAAAATATCAAATTAGAATCCTTGATTCGTTTGCATATTTTCCGTTTTGTAGGCGTTTATTTTTTACTCACATGGTTTTATGGCGCATTGCCTCAAGGCTTTGCTTTCATTGGCGGTTTTGGCGATATTTTTGCTGCGGTGACTGCCATTTTTGTCGCCAATACGGTTGAAAATCAGAAAACATACAGTCGAAAACTGGCTTTTATTTGGAATATCGTTGGTATTTGGGACATTGTAAATGTCATAATCAGTGCAAATTTGTACAATAAATGGGCTATAGAAACAAATGGACAAGACTTGTTGGAAATGGGAAATTTTCCATTTTGTTGGATTGCTGCGGTTGCACCAGCGACTATAATTTTTTTGCACATTTGTATTTTTAAAAAATTAAGGCTTGAGAAAAAAGGTTAGTTTTTTGTAAAAGAAACTGAGATATTTCGTCACGAGCTAAAGCTCATGCTACCACTAAGTCTTATAAAAATAAAAAAGACCTAAATTTTTGTATATCAAAAATTTAGGTCTTTTTTATTTTTAATATTTAAGCATCTAAAACATCTTTTTTGAGCATTTCAAAGGTGAAAAATACTTTTTTCATCAACAAAAAAAATACGTAAAACAATGATAATCAACTACTTAATCTAACATTTTATTTTTTTACAAAATTAAAAAACAAAATAATCTTGTTTTCAAAAAATATAATTTCGATTTTCGCTTAAAACGAGAATTTTTTTAATGATTTTGACAAAAACGTAATTTTTTCGCACTTTTAGCGAAATAAAAATTTCACTTTCGCAAACAAAGCGAAGAAAAAAATTGCTTTCGCCTTGACAGGGCTGTAACTTTGTTTCATCAAAAGGAAGTTACGGATAAAAGGTACTTCCAACAAAAATCAAAATCATTATTAAAATTCAAAACACTTAACAATTATGAAAAATCCAATTATCATCGCCATCGTAGCCGCTTCTGTTCTTTTTCAAAGTTGCGCTTCCATCGCACCAAGCGTGCCAAATGTAATTATTCCGCAAGAAAAAGGAGAGATTAATATTTCGGCTTCCGCAGGGCTTCCAAACCTAAGTGCCAACGCATCAGTGGCTGTTTCTAAAAACGTCGCAATTGTTGGTAGTGTCAATGGTTCATTGGGATTGTTGGGTGACACCCGATTGGGCTATGAAGGTGGCGTTCAATTCAACAAATTTCTTTCTAAAAATGTAGCGATTAGTGCAACACCTTCTTATAGTTTTGGAAATTGGGAGAATACAACGCACTTAATCATCACTAATGTATTCAGCAAAGGCAACTGGAACGCAAAATCTTTGTTTGTACAGAGCCAATACTTTTTCACAAACGAAAAAAACAATAAATTAAGTATTGGTGGAGGTGTTCGTGTTACGCATACTTCGCAATTTGAAAAAGCGATTGAAAGTAAAATCGGCAAACCAATGTATGCCACTTCAATAGAGCCTATCGGAATGTTGATTATGGAACACAAAAATTTTGGAATGTTCTTAATGGGCGGTTTTGATGCCCAGAGTACTACGGGTAACGAAAACGAAAACGAAATTTTAGACCGTTCTCCAATCATTCTTTCCGCAGGTATCAATTTCAAAATAGGGCAGTAAAAGTTAGTGAAAAACAATAAAAAACAATAGATTTTCAAAAAGCATTGCGACTATTTTAAGCCATGAAATAGTACGCAATGCTTTTTTTTGTAAACTTATTTTTTCTTTGCCGACAATAAAATACTCACACCAAAAGGAAATTTTATTCTATTTCTCAAAAAAGGTTTTTCGATAGCAAAAATCAATCTTGTTAGTTTTGTAAAAATATTTTGCTCCAAATGCATGAAGTCAGATTGGGCATCTTCGACTTTTGGTTTTCCGCTGATGGCGGTTTTCAAAATTCGGAATGCAGCAATCGGCAAAAACAATAAAAAATTAAAATAAGTACTGAAAATCAATTCGTTATCTGCAAACAATGCGCTCAATTGCGGTTTTGTATAGCGGCGTTCATGGTGATTAATAATGTCATGTTCACTCCAAAGCAACATGAATGCAGGAACTGTTACACATAGTTTTCCACCTTTTTTGCATACTCGATTCATCTCCGACACGGCTTTCACATCGTCGGCAATGTGTTCTACCACGTCAAAAGCACAGACCAAATCAAACGTTTCATCAGCAAAAGGAAGCTCCGTTATCGAGGCATTAATGATGTCCATATCGGGCAATTGCCGTGTAAATTCATAGCACTCTTTGTCGTATTCTACGGACTTTACATCGCCAATTTTTGACAATAAAGTAGAAGTATGTCCTGTTGCCACACCAATATTTAAGATTTTTAGACGACCCGAAAAATCTTTGCTAATAGACTCAATGTGTTCTAATATAATCTCTCCACGAACTTGAAACCACCAGTGTTCACGCTCTAATTTATAGTATTGTTGGTAATAATCTTTTTGCATAATGTATGGGCGACTTTAGTCGCACTTGTTTAGTTTGGTTGTTGCGTAATCCGTAGTGTATGCGACTGAAGTCGCATGTCATTTCTCTAAGAGAAAGACATAAGTATTAGTAATTAGATCCTAAAGTATTGCAAATAATAAAAACAATACCTATTTAAGTAACTTAAGCATAGCTTCTGCACTGTATGTAAGGGCGACTTTCCCGAAGGGACTCCTTTGGTAGTAGTCGCACCTACTACGCTTCCCATCGTAGCGTGTGCGACTAAAGTCGCCCCTACAGGAATTTTTCTTTTACGATAAACAAAGGTCTTTGTCGAGTTTCGTCATAAATTCGCAAAACATACTCGCCAATCATACCCAAAGCGACCAATTGTACACCGCCAAAAAGAAAAATAGCGATTGCCAATGTCGTAAAACCTTGCGGTGTTTCAGGATTTGTGATGCGCTCATAAATGGCAAAAATTGAATAAATAATTGCAAATAAAATAACAAAAACGCCCAAATGTGTCAAAAACTTGACTGGAAACTGGCTAAAACTAAATACACCATTGTATGCCAACTGAAATAATTTTTTCAAAGTGTATTTAGTTTCGCCACCAAAGCGTTTGTCACGCTCGTATTCATAGCCATATTGTTTGAACCCAACCCAAGAACGAATACCTCTAATAAAAAGGCTTTGTTCTGGCATTGCCAAAACATTGTCTAAGACCACTCGTCGCATCATCGAAAAGTCACCACTGTCCAATGGAATCGGAACAGACGATACACTTCCTAAAAAACGATAGTAAATTTTGTACGCTAATTTTTTAAAGAAACCTTCTTTTCGCTTGCGTCGCACACCATAAACCACATCGTTTCCTTCTTGAATTTTTTGATAAAAATGTTCTAACAACTCAGGCGGATCTTGCAAATCACCATCAATCATGGCAACATAATCGCCTTTTGCGTGCGTCAGTCCACATAAAAAAGCAGCTTGATGTCCAAAATTTCGAGAAAGCGAAATCACCTTAAATCGCTTATCTTTTTGATGACATTCTACCAATAAAGGCAAAGAATTGTCCTTACTACCATCATTTACCACAATAATTTCAAAATCATCTGTCCATGCCGAAAGTGCCGCCACGCTGCGTTCAAACAAGCTGACAATAATAGATTCTTCATTAAAACAAGGAATAACGACTGAAATCAAAGGTTTTTTTTGCATAAAATTGTTAAAAGGAAGTGCAAATATTGTATTTTTTTTGGAATTTACCCTACCCTACTCCATCCATTCTCCTGCACCTTCACGAATCACGGCTGGCGCATCGCCTGTGCAATCTACCAAGGTAGAAGGAACATTTCCGCCAGAACCACCATCAATTACCATATCTACTTGGTGTTGAAAATCTTCATAAATCTCAAAAGGGTCAGTAAAATATTCTAAAATTTCGTCGTCGGATTTTAGGGAAGTCGTCAGAATAGGTCGGCCTAATTCTTCTACGATTTTCAGGACGATTTTGTTGTCAGGAATACGAATACCAACTGTTTTTTTACGATTTTTAAACATTTTGGGAACATCGCCATTTGCTTTCAAGATAAAAGTAAATGGACCTGGCAAGTATTTTTTCATCAAACGGAACAAAGAAGTATCCATTTGTGCCACATAATCAGACACTTGGCTCATGTCTTTACAAATCATCGCCAACATCGCACGGTCAGGGTCAAGGTGTCGAATCTTACAGATTTTCTCAACGGCTTTGTTTTGCGTAATATCGCAACCGATACCATAAACAGTATCTGTTGGATAAATGATAACACCTCCGTCTTGAAGAATTTTGACCGCTTGTTTGATAAGTCGGTCATTAATATTGTATGGGTCAATTTCTATAAACATAATTATTTTACAATAAATAGTACTTTGCAAAGATATGTTTTTTTACAAATCTTTCAACATTTTTACGTTTTAGTTTATTTAAAAAAAAATTAAAAAAATTTCATTTCAAAAAAAATAAAATTTTAACGTGATTAATTAGGTTGTTTGTAAAAATATTATGACATTTGTTTTTCAAAAATATTATTTTATAAACTTTTTAAAAAATCAAGAAAATGAGAAGATTAACACTACTTTTTATGCTTATAGCGTTTTGCTTAGGCACATCAACGACATTTGCCGCTACAATGTCAGTAGCAAGCAACAGTACTTTGAGTACGAACATTTCTAATTTACCAACAGAAAAAAAGTCAATTGTTGAGAAATTCAAAGCGAAAGTGGAGAAATCTTTAACAAAAAATGATGCTGGTGACATTAATATTCCAGGTTCTACGAAAAAGTGGCTTCTTTATTGGGTTTTAGGAGTTGTTGCAAGTATTGTTATTGGTTTTGCATTACCAGGTTTCTTATGGAGAATCCTTTCAGCATTCACAACTATTGCCTTTATTATTTGGCTATTAAAATTTTTTAAAATATTGGATTAATCCGAATGCTTCATCAAAGAATTTGAAAAGTAAAAAAGCCGCTTACACTCGTAAGCGGCTTTTTTTTAATGCCTGACTAATCCTTCTTTTTTGCAGCGTTGTGTTCCGCCCATTTTGTGAATTGTTCAGCCGAAAAAATTGCTTTGAATTTTACTTCTCGAGCATCGTTGATGGTTTTTATTTTGGCTTCCTTTACTTCTGCGCTAAGTGCAGCGTCTTCTTTTACGGCTTTCAGAGCCGCCCTTCTTTCCACGACAACTTCTCTGAATTTCACCATTTGTTCGTCATTTAAGCCCAAAAGAGCTTTCATTTTTTCACCTTTGCTGGTTTCATTAGCGTGCTCGGTATCTTCCGCAGCAGCAGTTTGAGCTTGCGAGTTCATGCCAAAAGCAAACAAACAAGCACACAATAAAAGTATTTTTTTCATCTTTGAATTTTAATATATTAAATAAAATACAAATATATAAACTATTCATAAAAGATGCAATTAATTTTTTATTTTGTATAGAAAAAATAAATTTATAAAAAAATTGTTTTAAATATTTTGTAAATAAACTTTTTGTTTGTAATTTTGTGTTGTAAAACAAAAAGTAGTTCTTGACCTAACAGTTTAAAATCAATTAAACGTCAAAGTAAGGATTGTATTGTACATGAAACGGGATGAAATCCCGAAAAAAATAGAACACTGATTGGACTGATTTTCATGATTTATCATGAAATACGTATAATAAGATCTTGATTTATCATGAAAATCAGTCTAATCAGTGTTCTAATCCTACATCGTTTGTCAGGATTTAAAAACGGGATAAAATCCCGTTTTATGTATAAATAATAAATAAAAAAACAAAAGGTTCGTATATGAAAGAAATTATCGCACTTATCCAGTCAAAACTTCAAGTTTGGCTAACACAGCAAAAAACAATTGCTGTTCAATTTTTATTAAAAAACAAATGGCAGTTGAGCTTTTTGCTTGTTCTGTTGTATTTTGCCAATCAGCAAAAGTTTAATTTTTCAATGCCCGAAGCTACCTTTGATGGCTACGCTACACCGCATAAAACAAAAGAAGAAAAAGCATCTTTTGTGAACATGAGTGATGTGATTGCTTTTATAAAAGGAGAAAAAAAGGAAAAAACCACAAAAGAAAATCCTGCAAAAACAGTTGGGCTAAAGCAAAAGTCTTGGAAAGATGACAATAGCAGTAACGATTACTCTAATGTGTCATTTTGGGGTGGTCGCAACGATGCAACTGACAAACGTGCTAAAAAACGGGACATTCAAATGTCTTATATCAAGCGTTTTGTAAAGATTGCACAAGCCGAAACGGAAAAATTCGGTGTTCCGACAAGCATCATTTTGGCTCAAGGTATTTTGGAAAGCAATGCTGGTGGTAGCCGTTTGGCAGTAAATAACAACAATCATTTTGGTATGAAATGTTTTTCACGAGCGTGCGCAAAAGGGCATTGCACTAATTTTACGGACGATAGCCACAAGGATTTTTTCAAAAAATATGAAAGCCCTTGGCAAAGTTTTCGTGACCATAGCGTTTTATTAAAACGTTTTCATTATCGAAAATTATTTCGTCTGAGTAAAAAAGATTACCGTGGCTGGGCGGAAGGTTTGCAGCGTTTGGGTTACGCAACAGATAAGCATTATGCTGAAAGTTTGATTCGGACAGTCGAAGATTTGAACTTGAATCAATGGGATTAGAATATCTTTCTATTGTTAAAATGTTGGAATAAGAGAAAGTGAATTTGACGGTTCTTCTATACTGAACTGCATAAGATTCCATCTTTTTTTATTGACCTAAACCCAATAAAAAGAGTAAAATCTTATGCAGTTTGGTGTAAATACTAAAAATATTAATTCAATATTGGTAAATATTTTTCACGATTGGCGTACATCAAAAAACCTAAAAGCACTGTCAAAACCACTGCGATACCAGGTTGTTTCATCACAAAAATCTCTGTGAACAAAATACCTATTACGATTGGTGCTAATAAAATGTATGCCAAAGGACGTTGAAAATTAGCTAAAATCATTACGCCAAAGGCTACTTCCAATACTTTTACGGCTTTCAAAAAGCCCGTAGAAGCCAAAACACCTGCAAATGTTCCCATATCGCCTTCCATCGGTGGCATTGGCATAAAATTTAAAAAGAAGTTAAGACCGAAAACGGTAAATACTAAAC
Organism: Saprospiraceae bacterium; assembly: GCA_043777755.1. Classification (GTDB taxonomy): domain Bacteria; phylum Bacteroidota; class Bacteroidia; order Chitinophagales; family Saprospiraceae; genus CANHEE01. Next base: position 4,442 of record JAYWHK010000063.1, on the reverse strand, counting down.
CAATTAATATATTGGCTGCTAAAACTGCGTACTTCATACTAAAAAATGTATTTTGAATGTTTTAAAAAAATTTTATTTTTCGTTTCTTTTGATTTTTAAAATACTTGTAGCTACAAAGGTAGTTTTTTATTTTTAATTTCCTAATGAACAATTTATTTAATTTCCAAAGTTAAATTTCCATTTTGAGTATTTTTGGCATTTTCGGGTACAAATTGCCAAGAGTCGCCATTGACGACGAATTTGAATTCATTGTATTTTTCTTTTAATGACGTAATCGGAAGCCTAAATTCGTAACGATTGTCCTTCGTATTAGTCATTTTATAGGCTAAATTTTTCGGATTCCAACCGTTAAAACTTCCTGCAATTGTAATCATAAGTACTTCGTTTTTATCCAAATCTTTGGGCAAATCATATTCAAAAACAACGACTTCTTTTTCAATTTTATAACCATATTGAATCAGTTTTTGTCCTTTTTTGACTTCAGTTACTTTTGTAAATTCAAAATTTTTCACAAATTTCAAATCTTTTTTAGGTACATAACCCGATTTTAACAAAAAACCTCTTGCTTTTTCGTCTGTACTTACGTCCATTTCTATAATTTCTTTGATGGCTTGTTTTTTATCGGTCGCATTATCGTAATGCGATTTACAGATTTTGTAACCAACAAAATAGCCCAAATCTTTCATTTGTCCACCATTGATATTCCTGCCTTTTACGCCATACAGCCAATCAAAAAACTTCCCTTTTTCGCTGGACGGCATAAATTTTTTGAAGGTTTTCCAAACCGCTTTTTCATTCCTATTACCAAAGTTGATGTGACCATTTGGGTACATTTCGCTCAGGCTCTTTTGGTTGATGGTTTCGGCAATAAAATCAGCCGCACCTTCATTAAGGCAATGCGCCAAGAGCGCATCAATTGTTCTATTTTGCAGCGTATGCACATATTCGTGCAAGACATAATTAACCGCCCAATCGAGTTTTTCATCAGCAATAACTTCACAGCCGATAAAAAGGTTTTTAGCTTCGGGTCTTCCGCCAAAAATACCCAATCCAATAATAAAATAGACGTTACCTTCTTGAAAATCAGGATATTGTGCTTTGAAATATTGAAATTTTGGCACTAATATTTTCATCTGATTGGGTAAGTTTTCTAAAAAAGGTCTTATCCGAATAAGGTTTTCCTTAGTATTTTTCATCAATGCTACCCAATCGCTTGCAGTGGCTATTTTATTATCGTCAAGCGAATGTTCTACGGCATATTTTACGCCCAAACTGCCTTGGTCTAAATATATTTTTTGGACAAAATCAATTTGTTTTTGTTTATCCAAAGTCGTTTGGACACTATCAAAGGCTTGAAAAAAATGCCTAATGTCTTCGGTGTGGAATACAGTTTGCGCCTCTAATTTCAAGACGTACAGCATCACAAAAATGATAGTGGTTATGTTTTTTGTCATTTTGTATATTTATTTATTTTTCTTCTTCAAAATTATCAAAATAAGTAAAATCCTTAGTAATCAAACCATTTTCGATGGTAAAAATGGTGCAAATTGGCAATTCAAATTAGTGTTGTCTGGCGCAGTGCCACTTGATACAAACTCTACGATGATATGATTTTTACCTGACGGATACATTTGAAGAACTTGGTCGTGCAAGTCTGGAAAAACTTTATTGAGTTCCGTGTATTTGTCTATGGTTTGTTGTCGTGTCTGCTTCACGATGCCTTGCCCAAGCGAAGGGTCTTTAAAATCAGCCGTTTCAGCATACATACTTGCCATTTTTGTAAAATCATGCTTATTGAAATGCTCAAAATATTGTTTGACCAAGGTTTCATTGGTCGTTGTTGCTTGTTGTTTTGGTTCGTTACAAGCGCCCAAAAATAAAATTGTACTTAGTAGGATTAGTATTTTTTTCATTTTAATGTTTGTTTTAGTTAAAAATTATTTCATGGTAAAAATAGCTATTTTTTATGAAAGCCCAAAACATTTTTGTCATAAAAAAACAGCAGTGTAAACCTTCACGGGTCTATACTGCTGTTTTGAAATAGTGTTTGAGGTACTGTTTTTTTACTTTTCTACTGCTTTTTTCAACAAAGCCAAACCTGTCTGATTCGTTTTTGTCATTTCTGCTTTTGCACCTCCAAGCCACATGAAAAATGCGCCAATCAATGGTGTTTCTACTTTAAAATCCTGTGAAACTTCTATGCCGTTGCCAGTGTCATGAAACGTATAATCAAACGTTGGTGTCGCTACAAAAGGTTTTTGAATGTCGCAACGAGTACCTACGAAATTGAAAGTGTCAATCTTCACAATCTCTTGAAAACCAAGGTCTTGTCCACCATTTCCGTCCCAGTGGTACTGTGCGCCAACTGTCCCGTCAGTACCTTTTACTGAATATTTTTGGCTTGGGTCTTGTGCTAAAAATGGCGACCATTTTGGAAAATTATTGAGGTAACGAACCATGTCAAAAACCTCTTGCTTTGAACCATTAATGGTTACTTTGCTTACGATTTGAATGTTTTGAAGTCCGCTTGCTTGGTAAAGACCGAAAGCGATGAAAAGCACGAGTGCTGCTGCGATTGTTAATAATATCTTTTTCATATTTATTTAATTTTGTATTTTTATTTTATTTATAAATAATTGGTTACGTGTAGTTTACATTTTTTATGCTGCTTTCTCATACGCCATTTTAATCCAGTTGATTACTTCGTCGTCAATTTCGTTGATGTCTGTAAGGTTGATTTTATGAGAGCAAATACCGTTTGGCTTTTCCGCTTCTAACTTGCCGCTTGGTTCTACACCTTTAAGATTGAAGCCAATTTCAAATCTTGTTTTTGATGCAGGATTCAAAACGATGAACTGCTTTTTTCTTTTCAAACTCACATAGGTTTTCTTCGGATCAATGTTGAAATCGCCTTCAAACTGTTGGATTTCAGCAATTAATTTATCATAATACGCTTTCAAATGTTCTTTGCCTTTGTATTGTATAACGATAAATTCATTTGCATCAGTTGAAGAATCCGCATCAGAACCCAATACTTTTAGCGCAATTTCACTTGCATAACCATGCGTAACATTGTGCGTTTCTTTCAAAAACTTTACGATTTCGCCGTGTTTCGCAAGACCAGCGTTAGTGATTAAGGCTGTCCATTCTTCGATAGAGTGACCTGTTTTTTCTTTTAAGTTTGCGATCATTGTTGCTACGTTCTTATCCATTTTATTTAAGTTTTAAATTGTTATTTGTTATTTGATACTGCAAAGATGCAGGTGTTTTTTTGTTCAAATCTTGTCCTAAGACAAGAAGTATATTTTTTTTGAAAAAATTAAAAATTTCGTTTTGTTTGTTTGTTGTTGTTTGATGCTGCAAAGATGCAGGTGTTTTTTTGCTCCAATCTTGTCTTATGGCAAGAAGTGATTTTTTTTGCAAAAAAAATACAAAAAAATACGTTTATAAAATCACGAAGACTTTACAAACGTATAATATATTGGTAAAATGAGCTTTAGCTCGTTGGAAAATTATAATATTGAAACGGCAAAACACGTGCTAATCACGAGCTAAAGCTCATGCTACCTGATTTCATTTTCTTAAAAATCACATAGTGTAAAAACAAAATCGTAGGCGGAGCAAAAGCTGGAATGATACAAAACGGAAATCTCGCCAACGTATCAACGCCCATTGCACCCGTATCTATCGAAATTTTAGTCAAAACATTGGCAGCAACGGCTGTGAACATAATGTCTATTGCGCCAAAAATATTCCAAATTTTTGTCCATTTCTGAGCATTAACATTTTGATTAACAATGGCTTGCGCAACAAAAATGCTCGTCACGGCTGTGATTATATCGCCCATGCCTGCAATCCAAGCAAATGCTTTCGGCAAAGCATCATGCAATGCCAACAAAATAAAAAACACGCCCAACAAACGGAAAATATGAATTTTGACCAAATCTTGCAAAGCTATTTTTTCAAAAATATTTTTATAAAAATCTGATTTAGCGACAATTACAAATAGAAAAAAAGCATAAGGAAAAGTCGTCAGCAACAAAACCGTCGGTGGCAGCGACACCCTACTGAAAAATCCTTGTACACTCGCTACATATATGTATATAAGGTAACAGGCGTAAAAGCCCAAAGTCCGCCAAAAATAACTGTTTTGCTTCTCGGAACTTGGCGCACCTTTTTTTGCCAAAAAAGACAACAATATAAAAGGTAAGGGAATAAAAATAGAAAATAATGTGGCTATCCATTCAGGCGTAGCATAGTGTATCATTGTGTTCATTTTGATGTAAGTATTATGTACGATGTATTATGTACGATGTATTATACATAAAACGGGATGAAATCCTGTTTTTAAATCCTGACAAACGATATAGGATTAGAACACTGATTAGACTGATTTTCATGATAAATCAAGATTTTATTATACGTATTTCATGATAAATCAT
>JAYWHK010000062.1:0-12809 GCA_043777755.1 Saprospiraceae bacterium | reverse complement strand
AACTATTCATTATACGTATCTGGCAAATCATTTTCGTACAAAACGACATCGCCAGCCGTCGTAATTCCTCGAAGGTGCGCAATGGCATCGTTTAAGTTTTTGGCAATGTAAAGTTTTGATTCTGGATAATTCGCTTCTCGCAAACCATCTTGAATTGGAATGGTTTGTTTTGGACCAACCAAAACAACATAATCACAAACGGCTGCGATTTGAATACCAAAAGCCTTGTTGTAAGCATATTCTTCGTCCGCCAACTCAATCATACCTGGCGTGACGATGATTTTTTTATTGCCTTGTACCTTACCTAAAACCTCTACTGCCATGCGTGCGCCAGTCGGATTAGAGTTAAAAGCATCGTCGATGATGGTAATACCGCCAGGATTTCGCTTGATTTCTAAACGGTGTTGCACAGGTTGAAGGTTGCGAACTGCAAAAGCAATTTTGGCAGGTTCGACCTCCAATTTATAAGCCACGGCAACGGCAGCAACGATGTTGGAAACGTTGTGTGCGCCCAATAGTTTGGTTTCTAAGGTTTGTATTTTTTGACCATTTTTCAACAAATCAAAAGTCATTCCCGTAGCGGTATATTGAATATTTGTGCCAAAAAATGCAGCATTTGAATCTTCTACGCCATAAAATATTTTTTCGCCTTTGTTGCCAGAAAATTGTTTAATCAATTCATAATCAGCATTTAATATATTCAATCCATCAGCACCAATACTTTCAGGAAGTTCAAAATTACATTTTTGAACGTTCTCCATTGAGCCAAAGGTTTCCAAATGCTCGGGCCCAATGGCTGTCAAAATCGCAATGTTCGGACGGGTCAAATCGCAAATTTCAGCAACGTCACCCAATTTTTTAGCACCCATTTCAGCGATAAAAACCTCGTGTGTTGGTTTCAGCTGCTCCCGTATGATGCGGACAACGCCAAGGGTCGTGTTCACGCTACCTGGCGTATGCAAAACGTTGTATTTTTCAGATAAAATTCTTGCGACGAAGTGTTTAACGCTCGTTTTTCCATAACTTCCTGTAATACCTATGATTTTTAGGTGCGGCATGGAACGCAAACGCTTTTTTGCATCGTCCACAAAACCTTGGTTAATACCATTTTCGACAGGAAGTAAAATTGCGCTTGCCGCAATCAAAACTAAAAATGATTCTAAAGCAAGCAATGCTAAAAACAACATATAATTACTTGAAAAACAGCAAAATACAACAAAAATCGACAAGGCGTTAATTGCCAGCATCGTTGCAAAAAGTCTTTTTGCTCTTGGTGTAAAAACCAATGCTTTCTTAGGTTTGTCGATGTAAAAACGATATATACCAATGCCAAATACGGCAATCCATAAAAGCAAACTCACTATCGTTACTGGCGGCAAAAAAATAGCCAATAGACCCAATACCAATCCGCAAACTTCGGCTGGTGCAAGCACCAATTTTAGGTTTTTAGTCCACCATGTCCAATAACGGCTGATGAAATAAGAGTTTTGCTGCATGATATGCACCTCTCGACGTGCCTTAAAACCCAAATAAATCGCCAATGTTGCAATGGCAATGTAGAATAAAATCGTGTATAAAATAGAATCTGACATAAAAATATACCTTATCGTAATTATTTATTTATATTTAATGCGTAAATATAGTGCATAATTAAGTTTTCAGAAGTATTTTTACAAAAAAAATAAAAGTTATTGTATGGAAAACCCAATTTTGCTCTTCGATGGTGTCTGTAATCTTTGTAACGGAACAGTTCAGTTTATTATAAAGCACGACAAAAAAGCGATTTTTCGCTTTGCTTCGCTGCAATCAGAAACCGCTCAAAACCTTTTGACGGAACACCAAATCCCTATTAAAAACTTAGAAAGTGTGGTTTTGATTTCCCAAAATCGTATTTTTACACATTCTGATGCACCATTAGAAATTGCTTATTTATTGGGTAGTTTTTGGCGATTTTTTTATATTTTTAAACTAATTCCTTCTGTTTTTAGAAATGCTATCTACAATTGGGTTGCCCGAAACCGTTACCGATGGTTTGGAAAAGAGGAAAGTTGCTGGTTGCCAACAGCAGAATTGAAAGCGAGGTTTTTATGATTTTTGGTAATAACTTAGCGGTGATGGTACAATGAGCTTTAGCTCGTTGTAAGTTCTATATAGTAGGTATTAAAGAAAGAGCAAAGTAACTCTGCCACGAGCTAAAGCTCATGTTACCTAAGTTTTTATGATTTTTGCTGTACTATTTTTTTTATCAAAACAACCTGCCCGAGGTGATAGTAAGCGTGTTCTATCATGCCATCAATATTGCGGTGATAGTTGCCATATTTTTCATCAAAAAAAGGAGCATTTAATTGATTTTCAGGCATTTGTGAAATAAAATCAGCGAAGGCTTCGCTGTCTTCAAAAAACTGGTTTTGGAGTTTTACCCAATCCTCCTGAGTGTTGATTGGCGGCATATCAAAGCTATATTTATCTCGAATATCAAGCGAACCGCCTCGAAAAACATTTAAAATTCCCGCAATATAATAATGTACATGGAAAGTCAATAGCGCAACGCTATTCAATCCGTGAATAGAAATACTTGCTTGTTCCCAAGACAAATCTGATATTTGTTCTTTAAAATTGGTATTTGCAATCCACTTTCCAAAAAGGGTAACTTCTCGAAAACGGTCAGCAATGCTTGTTGTTGAAGTCATTGAAATAAAAAATTCTGAAAAACAATAATTTCATGTGCTTTTAGCTCATTTGCAAAAGTTTGGAAACTACGTTTTCCTTGATGGTTTTGATAAATTTTTTTAAAATTAAGTTTTTTGAAAATAGCTTTTGCATCTTTTTCTTCGTATTTTTTGACGTTTGCTTTTTGTGTAGCGGATTGCAAAATACCTTTTGGGTCTTTTTCTTCTATTGGTTTGCCATCAAAGGCAAATTCTCTTTGAAAAAACTGACGAAGTGTATCTAAATCACACAACATTAATGCCTCCAATTCATAAATAATCAAGAAAAAAATGCCAATGCCATTGACAGCTTTATTGACCTTGACGAACCATTTGTCCCTATCTTTAATCTTGTCGCTTTCTCTTTTGTGTTTGTCTTTTTTAAAATCCAAATCGCATAAAACAATCAAATGGTCAAAATCTTCGTCATAAATTTGTGATGCCAAAACACCAGCAAAAGTATGATTGAGCATGGCTGAACCACGAAAATTCTTTACATCAATCAACTCAAAACAGACATTATCTTGCTTGTATCGTTCCAATAAGGCTATCATTGCTTCTGCATCGTTTTGCGGATGTTCTCCAATGATGCCTACTTTTTTAAGCGTCGGCGTTGGCTTCGTCATATTTTTCAAAACTTTTAGTATGAACCCAACAATCACTCAACATTCCTTTGTTTTCCATGTAATGCAGTGCTTTTTTCTTTGTTTTTTCGCTTAAATGGTGCATTTTTGTCCCTTTTTCGTCCTCAAAACGAGTCACAATAACTCTATCCAATTCATCTTTTTCTAAGATATTCAGCACCTCTGGCGAATGGGTTGTAATGATGATTTGTTTTTCTCTCGCTTGTTCTTTAAAAAAATCCATCAATTTGTAAAGTTGGTCAGGATGAACACCATTTTCTGGTTCTTCGATGAGTACTAAAATACTACCATTTCTGGTAACTTGATAAATAATATCAAAAATTCGTCTTGTTCCATCTGACAATTGATTCCATTTCAACCAAGTGCCGTTCACAAAAAACTCTAACATTAAATATTCAAGTTTGATTCCTTTGGGAATAGGACTAATCTTCATGCTATCACTTATCCTCATTCCTTTTATTGGAGAATACAACCTAAGGTTTTCTAATAATTTTTTATCAATACTTAAATAATCATTTATTGTATTCGACAACTCAATAATTTTATTAGGGTCGTTAAATGGATAAGTTTCAAGTTCAAATATTTTTTTTTCAAAAATCTTTGGTAAAATGTCAAATAGAAAAGTGCTATTACCAACAGTAATTTCCCCTAATTCAGAAAACATAAAAGTTTCTCCAAATGGCTCACTTTTATAAGAAATTGAAGTGTGGAAAAATACAGGAAAAAGTGCATTACTATTTGATTTTTTTAAAATTAAAAATAAATGAGAATTGCTAAAATCGTATTCTGTATTGGAGCTTAAATCCGTGAATTTAACATCAATAGGAGAATAATCCATTTCAAAATCACTACGTCTAAGTTTGTTTTCTAAGGTTTGTAGTAATTTTTTTTCTCCCGTAGGTGTTTGAAATATAGTTTCTGCAAAATAAGGTGTTTTCAAATTATTATTTCGATGAAAACCAAGCGTTTTTTTCAAAAATTCTATAAAATTCGTTTTCCCACTACCATTTTCACCAATAACAATGTTTAAGCCGTTGTTGAGCCGCACTTCCAAATCTTTGACAGATTTGAAGCCTTTAAGGTGTATATTTTTTATAAATGGATTATCGTTTTGATTACTCATAAATAAGTCTATCAATTGTATTTTTTAGTCTGATTTTTATTCTTTTCAAGACAAAGTTACGTCTTTTTTTTAAATTCAAGAAAAAACTACATCGTAGCCGCTAAATTTTAATTTTACGCATACTTATGCGAGCCATCACAATTTGGCATTTTTTTAGACAATCCGCAGGTACAATCGTTGATGCCTTTACCGCTGAGGATTCTCGGAATGTATTTTTCAATCCTTGTTTCTCTAGTTTTGGATTGTTTTGCTTCTGCAAAATGAATATTGTAAGCACGTTGTCGTCCAGGTGTTAATGCTTCAAAAGCAGTTCTAAATTCAGCGTTTTCTTGTAACTTTTGCTGTAATTCTTCTACAAAATCCTCTTCTGTGAATTTTTTAAAGTCTATTTTCAAACCAGCTTTTTCGACTTCAATCGCTTCCTTAATATAGATTTTCAAAATAGGTTCTAAGCCAATTATTTCTTGAAGATTAGAAAAACGAACCATTTTTGCAGATTGCGTATTTTCTCCTGGTTTTACCAAAATACCATTTGGGTCGCTTAACAATGCGCCTTTGAGAAAACTCAACACGCAAGCATCTTTGAAAGAACTGACAATAACGATATTACAGCCTTCAAAAGTATAACACGGTTGTCGCCACTTCAACGCTTCGGTCAAGCCACAATCTAAGGCAATCATTCTTAGGTACTGCATTTCTTCTTTCCATTCTTCGGCATTGTCAAAAAACGCATCAACTTCTGGGTTTATTTTACTCATATTTTTTATTTTAAACAAAGATAAATTTTATTTTTTAATAAAAAAAGTATTCCACTATAACTTTTTTTACCATTTAGAAACTACCAGCATACTTTTTGCGTTTAAAGGAATAGACTATAAAAAAAGGTTTTTAACAATGAAAAAATATATTTTTGGTTTTTGTTTTGTGTTTTTATCGCAATGGCTATTGGCGCAAGATGCTAATTTGGCGCAGCAATACTATAATGACGGTGAATTTGAAAAGGCAGGCGTACTGTTTGAAGAATTGTATAAAAAAAATGATGCCAACGATTATTTTTTTGAGCGTTTCATTGAGTGTTATTCCTCTTTGGGGCAGTTTGAAAAATGTGAAGAACAGCTGAAAAAACAAATCAAAAAACGTCCGAAAGAACCTAAATTCTTGGTGTCTTTGGGTGATTTGTACGACCAACAGGATAAAGATGATTTGGCAAAAGAGCAATACCAAAAAGCGATTGAGCGACTTATGCCCGACCGCAATATTATCGTAAATTTGGCAACAGCTTTTACCAATAACAATAAGTACGATTTGGCAATTGCAACCTATGAAAAAGGAACGGAATTGGTCAAAGATAAATACGCTTTTTCTTATTATATTGCTGATTTGTACCGCAACAAAGGCGATCAACCAGCTAAAATGATTGAGAATTTTTTGAATAGTTTGGTTGCCAATCCGAATTATTTGAGGACAATTCAAAGTAATTTTGCCCGTTTTTTATCAGAAAATGAATATGGAGAGTTGCAATCGCAGCTTTACAATCGCTTGCAAGAAAATCCTGACAATACTGAGTTTTCAGAAATGATTATGTGGACTTTTTTGCAAAAAAAAGACTACAAAAATGCGCTTCGCCAAGCAAAAGCATTGGATAAAAAGCTACAACAAAACGGAGAACGTGTTTTTTCTACCGCAAAATCAGCCGAAGAAGGAAAGGATTACGAAACCGCTATCGCTGGTTATGAACATATTGTAACAGAAATTGGTGCGCAATCTAATTATTATTTTTTAGCAAAAAGAAAAGCATTGGATTGTCGGAAGAAAAAAGTAGTAGAAAAACAAGACTATACACAACAAGATTTGCTAACGCTCGAAGCCGAATATGAAAAGTTTTTGACAGAAAAAGGAAAAAACAAAATCACGGCTGAAATAATGTTAGAATTGGCTGAATTGGAGGCTTTTTACTTGAAAAATATTCCAAAAGCGATTGATATTCTAAAAGAAATGATTGAATTTCCTGGTATTGACCGTACAATTCAAGCAAAAGGAAAGCTGAGTTTGGGCGATTATTATTTGATAAATTCTGAACGTTGGGAATCTACTTTACTCTACTCGCAAGTCGATAAGGATTTTAAAGACGATATTTTGGGTCACGAAGCTCGTTTTCGCAATGCAAAATTATCTTATTATGCTGGTGATTTTGAGTGGGCGCAATCTCAATTTGATGTTTTGAAAGCCTCTACTTCTAAGTTGATTTCCAACGATGCAATTGATTTGTCGGTGTTTATCATGGACAATATGGGCTTGGATTCTATCACAACGCCTATGGAAATGTATGCACAAGCGGAATTGCTTGCCTATCAAAACCGTTTTGACGATGCTTTTTTGAAATTGGATTCTATCCGAACAAAATATCCGCAGCATCAACTCGAAGACGATGTGCTTTGGCAAGAAGGTCAGATTTATTTGAAACAAAGAGAATGGACAAAAGCAATTGCTGTTTTTCAAAAAATTTATACTGATTTTAAAGAAGAAATTAGAGCTGACAATTCCCTTTGGGCTTTGGCGCAACTCCACGAAAACCAACTCAATGACAAAGAAAAGGCAAAAGAATACTACGAAAAATTATTTGTAGAGTATTCTTCCAGCGTATTTGCCGTAGATGCCCGAAAAGAATTTAGAAGGCTTCGAGGTGATAAATTGAACTAAATAATTAATAATTAATAGTTGATAATGAATAATTAAATTACTAATAATCAATATTTTATAAATATTAAAAATAATACTTTACTTATTCCTTACGACGTAAATTGACTTACTGACTTACGACTCCTTGACTTACGACTAAAAAAAGACTATCACTCATCAGTGCATCAACATCAAATCACCTTTTTTCAAGGTTTCAAAAGGTTTGTTTTTGTATTCTGTAATGGTTTTTAGGAAATAAGAATAAACGCCAGTATTGGCGACGATGCCTTTGTATGTGCCGTTCCATGTTTTTTCGATGTTGTCGCTTTGAAAAATCAAGTTTCCCCAGCGGTCAAAAACCTGTAAATCAAACGATTGTATTTTTTCACAAGAAGAAAAAATTTCAAAAAAATCATTCACGCCATCGTCATTGGGAGAAAAAGTATTTGGAACATAAAATTCGCAACGTTTGCAGTTCACATTCGTAATTTGAATCGTATCGGACACAGAACATCCTTTTTTAGACATTGTAAGCCAATATTTTCCTTCTTTTGACAATGAATTAAAAGGCGATTTTGTTCCATCACTCCAAACAAAATCGTCAAAAGGGTAACGGCTCATATCCAAATCAAACAAACTATCTTTGCAAACGGTACTATCACGCCCAAGTACGTTTTTAGGCAAACCCAAAACGTCAATTTTCGTCCGTAAAGTATCCGCTGGACATTCATCTATTTGTGGTCTAATATATGAAAAAATACCTTTTTTGTCAATTTTTGGCGAAAAAAAACCTTTTATGCTTGTTTTGGGCAGCCAAATTCCAAAAGTATCTTTTTGATTTTTTAATAAATTTTTCAGTAAAATTGGTTTTGCATCGCCACATAAAAGCGTATCTGACAATGTAGCTAAAGGTTCTTTTTTAAGTACAATTACGTTACAATCCCTTGAAATATCGCAATGTTCTTGTCCCAAATCAAGCGTATTTATCCAAACATAAAAACTAAAAGTATAGGGAAAATCCTTGGCATCAAATGTTGCTCGAACAGTTCGTAAAACTTTTTTAAACTCCGTTGTATCAGCTTTTCCGTTGGTGTTCAAAAGCGTCAAACGGTTTTTTGTGGCTTGTTTTACAGCGATATTGGAAGAAGGCGTTGCGCTAAATTCGTAATCAAAAATAAAAGCATCAATAAAAAACTGAATAGAATCAACCGTTCCCATTTTGAACAAAGAAACATCATCGTCGCACAATCTGACAGACACTGTTCCTTGTCGGTTGCACAAAGTATCGCTGGTAAAATTACCGTTTTTAGCACCAGAACTATCATCGCCATCTAAGTCAAAAAGCGTATAACCACCCATAAAAACGTTGTCTAAACCACCTTCATCAACAGTTCCTGAGTATTCACCACGGATTTTGATAGCCGTAACATTAGAAAGTACTTGAAAAATTTGTTTTGAAGTAGGTTTCGGACCAGCAGGGAAGGAGTTGAATTGCCAATTGTCGCTTTCATCTAATTTGATGTCATAATGCGTCCAATCCAAGCCTGGATTATTCGGGAGGTCGTAATACAAAATCATTCCAGGGCTTGCAATAATCAAATCCTTGTTGTCAAATTGTTTGTCTAAAGTATTGGTTTTTAAGTCAAAAGAAAGCGTTTGCCCGTAAGCATAGCATTTATCACCCAAATATTGCTTGGGTGCAGTCCAATACCAAATACCGCCCGTACCGTTGTCTTTTGCCCATAGATGTCCTGTCGGATTGCCGCCTGTCGGGCGGTATTGAGGAATGGCAGTTGCGCCTTGTGCGTCGCCTTCTATTTTCCAACCGTCGTTGCTTTGGTCAAAATTAGAAATTTGAGCAAAAAGGGTAAAAGTAAAAAAAGTAAGACTAAAACAAAGAATGGATTTGAGTCGCATGGTGTAATTTTTTTGCAAAGGTACAAAAATAAAATAAATGTACGATTTTCAATTGCAAAAGCTCATTTTACCAGCATCGCTACGTTTTCACAATAAAAAACTACTATTGAAGCCAAATGACCGTCAATAGTAGTTTTTACATTAAAATTGTTAAAACGACGTTAAAATTAAATTTAATTATCGTCAAAAATACCGCTTTCTTCTTTTTTACTACCGTTCCCTTAAAATGAGAACATATTAAAAAAAAGTAACTTGCTAAACTGAAAAACAGCCCTTATCTTTGTCAAAGTTTTCTCATAGTATGTTTACCTGATGTTCCTGCGGCGTTCCTTCCTTATACCCGCAGGATTTTTTTTGCCCATACCTCAAGGCGTGTTTTTTACAACTCTAACAGTTTCAATTTCCTTAAAAACTTAGCGTATTTTATCTAATCACTAATTTTATCTAATTAAACAAATTTTCACTAATCGCAACTTAACAATTAAATCTGATTTCACTAAGTTTTATTAAAACTTCGTTTTAATCACATACATGACTAAATTTTAGCAATTTTCTTAAAAAAACGTTAATTTCAAAATTAAAATGGCGTAAAAATACCGTTTTCTTTCATTTTACTACCGTTGCTTTTCAAAATCAACATATTAAAAATAAATACAATTCCAAATGCGATAAACAGCACTTATCTTTGCAATGTTTTCTCATAGTATGTTTACCTGATATTCCTGCGGCGTTCCTTCCTTTATAACCCGCAGGACTTTTTTTTGCCCATACCTAAGCTAATTTTTCTTTTATTTAATTATAAAAAATTGTAAAACCAATATTTTTTAAATGAATAAAAAAAAATATGATATAAAAAATACCGTATTCTTTCATAATACTACCGTTACATAAATTGCAACGTTTAATGTATGAACTAGGCTTTTTTATATCAATGTTGGCACTTATCTTTGCAATGTTTTCTCATAGTATGTTTGTTTGATCCTTGCCTGTACCTATAACTTCCCTCCTTAGGTGCAGGCTTTTTTTTTCTCGTGCGACCGAAGTCGCTGTCATACCTTTTGTTTCTGGTTGTCTATCATGGCTTATTTTCCTTAACAATTAAAAATTTCCTCTGCGTTCTCTATTCCAATTTTTGTGCCAATGCTTTAATTTGTCAAAATTAAATTAATTAAAAAAATATACATAATCAATTGAAAAATATAAAAATAAATATTTTTTAAATTAATAATTATAATAAAACGCCACAAAAGCACCGTTTTCTAAAAAATCACTACCGTTGCATAAATTTGAATATTTTTTATATGTAAAATTTTTATAATATGAATATTTATCCTGTATCTTTGCATCGTGTAGTTTTCTCATAGTATGTTTTGAACTCCTGTATCCTTTCCTACCTTAAAGTACAGGAGTTTTTTTTTATATTAAAAGAGAGATATTTATCCTTGTGCAGATTTAGATTTAATTCTACCTCCCTCTGCACACTTTAATTAAAGTCAAAATTAAAAAGGCTAAAAGTAATAAAAAACACTTTCCAATTTAATAATTTCCAACAACACATCGTTTTTTATCTAAATATTTGTCATGTAAGGTACAATATATAAAGATTTTATTTACTTTTGCTTTCCTATTTTTAAATAATTTATTTTTTAACTTATAAAAAAAATTTTACATGAAAAAAAATTACTTCATGCTATTAATGGCTGTAATGTTCACATTTGCAGCAACAGCACAAGATGTGCTACTTTGGGGCGGTAAAGACTCAAAAGACGGTTCATTTGACGGTGGATTAAACGGTTGGACGACAAAAGGCTTAAAATCAAAAGATGCTACAAAGATAGCAAATGCTGTTTGGACTTGGTCAGCTGATGCAACAGGAAATCCTGGTGCTTACAGCTCAACTCAAACTCTAAACTCTGTATCAAAAGCAAACGGTGCAGCTATGTTCAATTCTGATTATTTAGACAATGGTGGTGTTCAAGGTGCTTTCGAAACGGGTAATGCTCCTGGTCCTAATGCAGGCGAATTAATTTCTCCAACAATTGACCTTTCAGCAGAAAAAAACGGTGTGGCTGTTGTTTTTTCTCAATCATTCCGTAACTACAATGCCGAAACTTACTTGCAGTATAGCAACGATGGTGGTACTACATGGAGCAAAAAAGTTGCTTTAGTTGATAACGACTTTGTAAAAGCAAATGCAAGCAGTACTGTTATGGTTATGCGTGCGCAAATGCCTGGTGCTGGCGGAACAGCTAATTTTAAGTTCAAATTTGTTTTTGATGGTAACTATTATGTCTGGCTTGTTGATGACGTTTCTGTGGTGCGTTTGGAAGAATACAACTTGCGTGCAAATAAGAGTTTCTTCGCAATTCCTGAAAATTTCAGTACACCATTATCACAAGTGCGTCCGATGCCTTTCTTAAATGATGTTCAAAATTTGGGTGGAAAAGCTCAAAATGCAACACATTCTTTAAGTATCAAGCAAGGTGCAACGGTAGCATTCAGCGATAGTTTAAAATATGCTCCATTCCCAAAAGATACTACAATTGAGAATCAGTTGTTCAAATCAACTTTTACGCCTAAGGTAAAAGGTGCTTATACAGGTACTTATAACATTGTTGGCGCACAAAAAGATTATAATATTTTAGACAATAGTGTTGCTTTTGGATTTTCTGTAACGGATTCTACTTTTGCAAAAGAGCGTATGCGTACAAGAACCGTGACTCCCGCTAATTATGTAGATGAAGGCAAAGACAATTCTTGGGCTTTAGGGAATGTTTTCTATGTACCAAAAGGCAAAGGTTTCAAATCAGGAACATTAGAGCTTGGTCTTGAAAATGCTACAGCTGTAAAAGGTCAAACATTCTACCTCTCTATCCGTGAATGGGAAGATACTGATGGAGATACAGCTATCAATGATATGAGTGAGTTAAAAATCGTTGGTTTCTTAGAATATGTCATTCTTGGTACAGAAAAAGCTCCCGCAACAGGTTCTGTTACTGGAAAATTGACGAAAGTAAAGATTCCTAATTTTGATGATGATTCAAAACCTATTCAACTAAAAGATGATACTTATTACGTTGCGATGGTAGAGTATGATGGTTCTAAAAAATTATTAACAACACCAACACTCTCTGCAAACGATGAGTTGGATTATGGCGCAACTCGCTTGGCTTATAGTGAATTGGAATTACCATCGTATGCAACAGTATTAGACCTTACTTCGGATCAGTTCTACAGTGGAGGTTTTGGTTCTGATTTTTATCCGTCGATTCGTTGGAATGTAGTTCCTAATACTACTGGTGCTGACGACATTAAATTGGCTGAAACTTCGGTTAAAGTTGGTCCAAATCCTACGGCTGAATATGTTAATATCAATTTCAATTTTGAAAAAAATATGGAAAATGTTGATGTTCGTATTGTAGATATGGCTGGTAAATCTGTTATGAACGCAACTTACGACAACATCCAAACTGATGTTAAAACGTTGAATGTGAATAACTTAGCAAATGGTACTTACCAAATGGTTATTTCAACTAATAATGGTGCAATCACAAAATCTTTTGTGGTACAGCGTTAATTAGATATTAGATATTAGATATTAGATATTAGATATTAGATATTAGATATTAGATATTAGATATTAGATATTAGATATTAGATAAAAAACCTGTATAAATTGACATGAATGTCAATTTATACAGGTTTTTTGTTTTCCGTAGCGTTGGCAATATCCGTAGC
>JAYWHK010000061.1:0-4560 GCA_043777755.1 Saprospiraceae bacterium | reverse complement strand
AGTTCGTTTTGCAACGCTAAGTTAAGCCCTTTTTTTTATTTTAAAAACTTTATTTTTTAATCATATTAAAAAATTAAAGTTTTGTCACGTAGAGTGGGCATTCCCTTTTGTTGCCAAAGAGATGCTTTCTTGTTAGCTATTGTCAAAAACGAGTCCATATAATGTTGATACTTAACACTATACATCGAATGTGGACTTATTTTTTTACTGTATGAAGCCCAAATGGAATCTTTTTCTACTTCCGTATAAGTTTTTTGAGCAAAAGAAAATAAAAAGCAAGAGCAAAATGCTACGATTGCTAAAAGTCTGAATGTGATACATTTTTTCATTTTAAATACTGTTTTGCAATGTTTTATAAAATTAAATTTTTCAAATAAATAAAAAAGTAAAATTATAAAAAACAATATTGCCAAAGTATTTTCAAAATGTTATTTTTTTCAAAAATTTTGTTACCAAATTCAAATTTCTTTTTGATTTTAACGCTAAATTGCTGTTAGTCAGTTGATTATACATTTTTATCAACTCACTTTCATATTCATCAAAAAACTCGGGGTCAAAATTCGCCAAACTCAGATTTTGCAGCACTTCTTCAATCGTTGCGCCTTCCAAAATCCACTTTTCGCAAACCTCGTGACGGTAACGGATTCCCATTAAATTGAAACCGAGAACAGAAGCCCCACCCGACCTCCCCAAAGGGGAGGAGAACGTGATGCGTATCGCTTTTTTCCCATTTTCATGCTCCCAATATAGACTTTCGACACCATCTGGATTTTTCGCCAAAACTTCGCCATACACTTGATATTCTATGTCTAAAAACTTAGCGGAATTGAACCAAAGTCTTGGAATATATTTCGTAGGCGTTCCACAAATCGTATGCGCTACGGTTTGTCCCATCATACGACCAGTGTACCAAATCGCTTCAATCGGACGACGACCCGCAACAGGGTTTCGCAATTCTGCACAATCTCCAATCGCATAAATATCTGAATTTGAAGTAGTTAGATATTCATCAACTAAAATTCCTCGTCCCACCTCAATCCTCCCAAAGGGAGGAGGCTCACTACGGACTTCCTCCCTTTGGGAGGATTGAGGTGGGATTTGGGGCGCTTGGGTGGGAAGATTCGGACTCACACCAACCGTAAGCCCAACATAACCACACTCAATAATTTCGCCCGTCTTGGTTCTGATGGCTTTCACAACGCCATTTTCATCGCCAATGATTTCATCTAATTCTGCACCTAAACGTAAGTCAATATGATGTTCTAAAATGTGGCGATTGATCATTTGGCTTTCTTCGGCAGGTAAGATATTGTCCCAAAAATTTTGTTCACGAACCAAAAAAGTAACAGGAATATTTCTTGAATGAAACATTTCCGCCAACTCAATGCCTATCAGTCCGCCGCCAACAATCACGGCACGTTTCAAACCTTTGCTATGCGCTTCAATATTTTCTAAATCTTGCAAATGATACAAACCCGATACGCCTTTGAAATCTTGTCCTTTCCAACCAAATTTATTAGATTTTGAACCTGTGGCGATAATCAATTTATCATAAGTAACTGATTCTCCGTTATTTAGCGAAAGCGTTTTAGCCAAAACGTCAATATTAGTTACCCGTGCTTGGATACGCTCGATTCGATTTTTCTCCCAAAACCAATCCTCATACAACTCTGTACTTTCTTGTTTCAAATGCCCCATATAAATATACATGAGTGCGGTTCTCGAAAACGGTTTCAACGTTTCGTCCGAAATCATAACTATCTGATTGTCAGATAGTTTTCGTATATATCGGGCTGCATTAGTGCCAGCCACGCCGTTTCCTATGATGACTATTTTCATATTTGTGAAATTTATTTGACAAAAATACGATAAACTTATCACGAAAATATCACAAGGGTTGATAAAAGATTATTTTTATAAAAAATGCTTCATAAGTAGGTTTTGAAAACCTACAAGGTTTGAAATATATGTAAAAACAGAGAATTATTAGTATTTTTAATAAAAATAATAATTACATTTAAAAAAAATCTACTCACTGTATGGAATTTTTTAAAACGTGCATCTTATAAATTGTGACAAGCAATTTTGTCTGATTTATTACGTTTTTTAATATATAAAAATCCATAACAATGAAAAAAAATCTCATTCTTTCTATTTTTGTAGCGATGGCTACTTTGGCGTTTGGTCAAACTGAAAAAAAAATCAAATCTACTATTCAAAAAGCGATTGTGTATCAGCAAGGAGCGCAATTGTTTTCTTCGGAAACGGTTTCGCTGTCTTCGGGAACGACCGAAGTTATTTTTGAAGGTGTTTCGCCATACCTTGACCCCAACTCCTTACAAGCCGCTTGCAAAGGTGATGCCGTGGTGATGGATGTTCGCTACAATGTGCGCTATGCCGAACCCGAAAAGATTGTCAATACTTCTATTCCTGATGCCACGATGAAACGTTATGAGCGTGACCTCAAAATGGTGCGTGACAGCCTCAAAGAACTCGAATTTTGGCAAATGGCTTTGAACCAACGCTATACCGCTATTGATCGTGAACGCCTTATTTTGACGAATAATAAAATGGTCAATGGCAACTTGCAACGGGATTCGCTTGCACTTTTTACCCGAGCATTGGAGTATATGCGTGTGCGTGTAGATAATATGGATGCTGAATTGCTAAAACTCAGCCGACAACAGCATCAACTTTATACCCAAAAAGCTGCCTTAGAACAACGAGTGCAAGATATCAATATGTTGATGTCAGGTACAAAAAAAGCGGTCAATACTGCCGCACAACCTGTTTATCAAATCATCGTCACTGTCAATGCCGAAGCCTCGCAAAATAGCGAAATCAACATCAGTTATTTTGTGGCACAAGCTGGTTGGACACCGTCGTATGACCTTCGTGCTTCCAAAGAAAGTCCACTTATCGAACTCAAACATCGTGCAAGCGTGTATCAACAAACAGGTATTGATTGGAAAAATGTGAGTTTGGTGCTTTCTACAGGCAATCCGAACCAAAACAATGAACGCCCTACACTCAATCCGTTTTTTATTGGTTTTCAACAAGTTATCATTAATGCAACAGGTAGCGTTGGTTTCTTGCCAAGTGGTAAAAACCAAAAATTAGGACAATCTCAATATCAACATGATTTAGCCCCTAATATACAACTTGCAAATGGCAATTACTCAATCGCTACGCCAAGTGGTGTGAAGATGCCTTCGGAAGCAGGGAGAGATGCTGATGGTGCTAATGGTAAAAATTTTGGAGAAAACGCAGAACGTGACCTCAATGAATTTATCAATGTCAATGAAAATATGTTGCGAGTGGAATATGATATCGCCTTGAAATACAGCATAGAAAGTGATGGGAAAGCAAGAAATGTAACCATTCAGACGAAGAGTATTCCAACAACTTATACCTATTCGGTTATCCCGAAACTTGACCCTGATGTGTTTTTGATGGCTCGGATTACGGATTGGGAAGACATGAATTTGGTGCCAGGCGCAGCACGAATTTACTTCGACAATTCGTTTGTTGGCACGAGTTACATCAATCCTCAAAACACAAACGACACCTTGCAATTGAATTTTGGAAGGGACAAAAGTATTGTTGTAAACCGTACGAAGGTAAAAGACAAATGCCGTGAAAAAATGCTGAATGACAACAAATTTAGTGCAAAAACCTACGAAATCACTATCAGAAACACCAAAAGCACGCCTATTCGTTTGATTGTTGAAGACCAAATGCCTGTTACGAAAGAACCAGACATCAAAATTGACTACACCGAAAACAGCAACGCCACCAAATTTAATCCCGAAACAGGCAAACTCACTTGGGATTTGAACGTTAAATCAAAAGATAGCAAAAAATTGACGTTTAGCTACGAAGTCAAGCACCCGAAGGATAAGGTGGTGACGGGATTGTAAATGGTTTAATTTTCTACATCAAACCTCGTAGGTCTTGATGACCTACGAGGTTTTTAGCATCTAATAAATATGCAAAAAAATATCATTTTTATCGTTCATTTTTTGTTTTGTGTTTCCGTAAAAGCGCAAGATGCTCATTTTTATCGTAGTTTTGAGCATCCGAATAAGCAAAAAGCATTGAGCGTATGTTTTTCATCAACTCTTGTGGCAGTTATATATAAAGAGCCGTATGAAGTATTGGTTTGGGATATGCGCCCAGTACAACCTGTGCTTTATCGTCGTTGGAAAGTGTCAAACAACAAGCGAATTGTCAATATACAAATGTCACCCAATAAAAATTTGGTGGCATTGATAGATGTTGATTTTAATGTTTGGGTTTGGGACTTGACACAAGACAGCATCATTCGGCAGTATAAGTTGTGGTTTGATAGAAATGCAGAATTTACCAGCTATATTCCAAAATTAAAACCAGGCGAAGACCCTTACAATTATAACATCAATACGCTTTTTGTTGTTTTCAAAGATGACAATACCTTGCTAATGGGCAATGTCATTAAGCTAAGAATTTTATAGCCATTTTTTCATAATTATCTAAAAATCAATTGATTATAAAATATTTTAAAAAAATAAAGCCTTTAAA
>JAYWHK010000060.1:0-12935 GCA_043777755.1 Saprospiraceae bacterium | reverse complement strand
GAAATGTAAAATGTAAAAGTCTAAATTTAAAATTCAAAAGTACTGTTAATCAGCAACTTATGAGTTAAAACTGTACTGTTTATTTTTTCTGTTTCACTAAAGGTTATATACAGAACAGATATTGGTTATTAGATATTAAGGATATTGCAAACGCTTGGTGTTCAATATTTTGCGTAAATGCAAAATCCCAAAACCACTTTCCGACGTGTATATTTTTAACACGAATTTACACAAATTAATACACGAGTTTTACAAAATTTGTGCTAATTCATGTATTAATTCTTACTGTAAAATATTAAGTGATGGTGGATTATGGTTAAAAACATCCTAAATGCAGCTAACTTGTTGCTCCAATAAAGATTAATTTAGCACACGAATTTACGCAGATGATGCTTCGCATCACTCACGGATTTTCACAGATTCCCTTCGTGAGGAATCCGTGAAAATCCGTGAATGAAATCAATTTATTGATTTTATCTGCGATAATTCATGTGCCAAATCCTTCTTACTATACACAACAGCTTCTCCGTAGTCTTCGAGCTGATGCTACTTAGCAAAATTTTTCCAATTCTTTTTCCAATACTCCATATAAGGATAATTAGCTTCTTCAAAACCATTTGGATTTTTCAAAGTTTCCAACGGTTTTGAAGGCAAATCGTTGGCATCAATACGCATCACTTCAACGGTTCTTTTCTTGAGATTCTCAATGATGTCGCCTTAGTTGTCTTGTGAAATGTACGACATTTGAGCCAAGTTACAGCGTTTCAAATCTTTCAATTGATAGAGAACTGATTACCAATTTTTTATAATTTAAAAAATGTAAAATGTTTAGCGTCGAAAAAAATCGAAGATTTTTTATTTTACCACGGAGAAATAGAAATCACGGAGGTGAAAAAACTAGCCTTAGGCTAATTTTTTTGTCAAACTCCGTGTTCTCCGCTTCTCCGTGGTAAAAAATCGCAAAAGTGGTAAACAGTTAAAAAAAATAAGGGTATAGAAGTTCCCTACGGTATGGTTATAAATAACTATTGTAGTTTATTTTTAGGCATTGTACCTTTGCAGAAAATTTTTAAACCATTATCAACCAAACATTCTTAAAAAATGAAAATAGCATTATTTGACGATCATCCTCTTATCCTTGATGGACTGGACAATTATTTTTCTAAAAAAGAAGGCGTAGAAGTCGTCGGAAAAGTTTCTACCAAAGCGGAAGTCTTACATTTGTTGGAAAACAACGAAATTGATATTTTGGTGTCTGACGTAATGACCGACGAAGAGTTAGGTTTAGAGCTTTTTGAAGAAATCCAAAAAAGAAAATTTGCGACTAAAGTAATTGTATATAGCAGTTTGCAGGGTGATTTGGTACAAAATTTTTTGTATGAATATGGTGTAGTAGCGATTTTGAATAAAAGTAAAGGCTTAGATGAGCTTTGGCAATTGGTCAATGTGGCTTATTTGGCAACCGAATACAAAAATAATAGCAGCGATGCCCCACCGCCGACACTTTCACCAAAAGAAAAAGAAATCGTAAGGTACCTTGTAAGAGGCATGGCTGCGAAAGAAATTGCGACGCTTACGAATAGCTCGGTCAATACAATTAACAATCAAAAAAATCATCTTTTGGCAAAGTTTGATTGCATGAACACGACGGAATTAATTTCAAGATTGACATTAATGGGGTATATGAAAATTTGAGGACTGGACATTAAAGGTATTTTAAAACGTTATTTTTTTGATTTAACAAAGCAAAATCAAACATTTTTGAATTGTTTTCCAAAAATATTATCATTTGTAAGGCTTTTTCAAAATCAATTCGAGCTTTTTCGTTTTCGTTTATCTTTTGAAAAAGCTCTCCTCTAAAAATGACCAATTGTAAAATACCTTTTACTTCGTCCAATGAAATACTTTTGTTTTGGTACAATGTCAAAATGTCTTCAAATGTAAAATGCTCGCTCAATTGGTATTTTTTTTCTAAAAAACCATTCATTTGAAGCTGCGCTTCTTCCATTTCGGATTTTTGAACCAAACCCAAAAGCAACGCTAAAAAATGGGCAAATTCTTTTGCTTGGTCTAAAATGTAATCTCTTCGTATCATTTCTCTGTTGTATTTACTGCGTCAAACGGCTCAAAACCGAAATTGGGCTGAGGTTTTTTTGGTCAGATTCCATCAAACCATCACGCATACGAATGATGCGGTGTGCGTGTTCGGCAATGTCGGGTTCGTGCGTAACGACAATCACTGTGTTTCCCTTAGCATGAATTTCTTCAAAAAGACCCATGATTTCAATAGAAGTTTTGGTGTCCAAATTTCCAGTCGGTTCGTCAGCAAGAATGATTGCAGGGTTGTTCACAAGCGCACGAGCAACTGCAACACGCTGGCGTTGTCCGCCCGAGAGTTCGTTTGGTCGGTGGCTCATACGGTCTTTCAAACCTACCGAAATCATCGCTTTTTCAGCTTGTTCGATGCGTTCTTTTTTACTCAAACCAGCATAAAGCAAAGGCAAAGCGACATTTTCCAAGGAACTCATCTTTGGCAAAAGGTTAAAAGTCTGAAAAACGAAGCCAATTTCCTTGTTTCTAACCGAAGCCAACTCTGAATCTGGCATCGTACTCACATTGATTCCATTCAAATGATACTCGCCTGAGGTTGGAGAATCCAAGCAACCCAAAAGGTTCATCAATGTAGATTTTCCTGAGCCAGAAGGGCCCATCATGGCTACATATTCGTTTTTATAAATATCCAAACTTACATTTTTAAGTGCTTCGATAACTTCCGCACCCATAATATAGGTTTTTGTAAGACTTTTGATTTCAATTATTTTTTTCATAAAATTTTTTATTTTTGTTTGGTTTTTCTATTGTTTGGCGGTTGTTTGGTTTTCAGTTAAACTTAACCACATTAGATTTTACCCTTAAAACAAAAAGATAGTAAATTTACAGCACTTTGTCATCTTCAATCGTCAAGATTGAAGAACCAGGTAAAAGATTCTCTCTAAGTGTACGCTTTTTTGCAAACACTTATTCCGAGTTCTTTTCGCTATCGCTTAAAGATGACAAAGTGCTGTGGATTCTCTAAAAATCTATTCTTGACTAAAAAGGTAAACATATACAGTTGAGTATAGTTAGAAGAATTTTTCGATAAACAGGACTTTCCTACTTTCTCACTTTTCTACTTTCTTACTTTCTCATTTCCATTCTTTGTACAAATTTCTTTACCGCTTCCCAGTATTTTTCGCCACCATTGCCGTGAACGTTGGAATGTCCGCCATTTTCGATGGTATAAAAAGTTTTATCCGTAGATGCCAGTGTAGCAAAATTTTCTTGCCCCATACTGAATGGTATCCGTTCATCGGCTGTGCCGTGTTCCATAAAAACTGGAACGTTAATATTTTTACAACTCTCAATAGATTTTAGTTTTTCTATATCAAAATTGGCAATTTCACCAGATTTAACAGCCACTCGATGCGTCAAAGCTCGATTTTGAAAGCCAACATAATTTTTTGAGTATGCCAGCATGACATTTTCATAGGTAGTATAAGTACTTTCGATGATGCCAAATTTCAAACGCTTGTCCAATTCAAGCGTTTGAATAGCGACTGCACCACCCAAAGAATGACCGTGAATACCGATGTTCGTCACTGCTGATTTGCTCAAAGCATAATCTATCACTTTTTGAATATCATACTTTTCATAAAACCCAAAAGTACAATATTTTCCACCACTTTTACCATGCGCACGCAAATCTACCAAGACTACATTACAGCCAATATCATGTAATTTTTTTGCAAAAGGGATAAACTTTTCTTTACAATTCGTGATGCCATGAAGGCATACAATGGTCGCTTTTGCAGTATCATTCGAAATATAATAGCCTTGAATCGCCACGGTATCATTGCGAACAGTGAATGGTTCGTATTTCAAACCGTAATCGCTTGGCGTTGCATTACTCTGTCTTTTCATTGGTTTTATGCTCGAATAAGGTAGAATTTTTTCAACCGTAAAAATCGCTGCACCCAATAATATCAGTAAAAAAACAATAAATGCTCTAAAAATGTATTTTTTTTTCATAAACTAAGGAGTCGTAAGTCTGTAAGTTTTGTTAGTGCTAATGAACGCTAAAACGTTAGTACACTTAAACCGCTACAAAGATAAAGTAAAACTTACATCAATTACAAATAACTCTATCAATGTTGTTTTTTTTAAGACAAAAAGCGATTTTTATAGGATTATTGTTTGAAAATAAAAATAAAAATCCGTTTCTTTGCTTTTCACAAACAAAACGAAAATTTATGGCAAATAAAAAACTTATCTTATGGTCGCTGACGGTAGCGTTGTGCGGCTTACTGTTTGGTTTGGACACCGCAGTAATTTCTGGGGCAGAACAAACGATTCAAAAACTTTGGAATCTGAGTGCTGGTACGCACGGACTCGCTATCGCAATGGCGTTGTACGGAACTGTTTTTGGGGCAATTTTTGGCGGCTGGTTCGCTGATTTGTTGGGTCGAAAAAGAGCTTTGTTTTGGATTGGCGCAATGTTTTTGATTTCATCATTGGGTTCTGCGGTAGCGCAAGAAGTGTATAGTTTCATGTTTTTCCGTTTCATTGGAGGTTTGTGTATTGGAGCTTCGTCAGTGGTCGCACCTTTGTACATTTCGGAAATTGCGCCTGCCAAAAACCGTGGAACATTGGTGGCTTTGTTCCAATTTTTCTTGGTTTTCGGTATTATGTTGGCGTATATTTCCAACTATCTTTTTGAAAATGCTGGCAACGAAAATGCTTGGCGTTGGATGCTTGGCGTGGTTGCTGTTCCTTCATTGATTTTTACGTTTCTGACAACATTGATTTCGGAAAGTCCTCGTTGGTTGGCGTTACACAAAGGCGACAACGAAGGCGCACTAAAAGTGCTAAACGAGATAGATTCTACGGAAGCAAACAATGTTTTAGCAGCAATTTTAGAAGATAAAAGAGAGAACGCTGTGCCGAATTTCGCTGGTTTTTTCTCAAAAAAATATACAACACCTATTTTGTTGGCATTTTTATTGGCATTTTTCAACCAAGCATCAGGTATCAATGCCATCATTTATTACGCACCGAGGATTTTTGAAATGACAGGTTTAGGGAAATCTACGGCTTTGCTTTCAACAGCTGGCATTGGTTTGGTGAACTTGATTTTTACGATGTTTGGCGTTGGTTTGATTGACCGTTTTGGGCGAAAAACCTTGATGTATATTGGTTCAGTTGGTTATATTATTTCGTTGGCATTGATTGCCAATGCGTTTTATAACAATGCTTTTGATGGTATGACTTTCTTCGTATTTATGTTTATCGCTTCTCATGCGATTGGTCAAGGTGCGGTGATTTGGGTATTTTTGAGCGAGATATTTCCTAATGAAGTTCGGGCAAATGGACAGGCTTTTGGTTGTTTTGTCCACTGGATTTTTGCAGCGATTCTGACGAATGTTTTTCCAATGTTTGCAGCAAAATTCGGGGCAGGGCCAATTTTCTTATTTTTTACAGTGATGATGGTTTTCCAATTACTTTACACCCATTTTATGATGCCCGAAACCAAAGGAATTGCGCTGGAAGATATGGATAAGAAGTTTATGCACTAAACTATTTGTTTTCCGTAGCGTTGGTATATCCGTAGCGTTGGCGTTAACGCCAACGCTACGGATATACTGATACTACAAATTATTAAAAACTCTCATACATTTCCAAATCACTTGTTAGCCCTGCATCTGGCTGACGACCCTTATGTAACCTTATAGAATCCCGCTCGTCAAAGCGCTCTATTGAGAAATGCCTCACATTATTGATGCTCATTTCGTCTAAAGCATCTACCACATTTTTATAATTGCAACTTGCCATCGGTCTAATTGTAACAAACATTGCGCTATCAGAACCCCATTTATTTTTAATTTTTTGCTTGACATCGTTCAAAACTGGGCGCAAATTGGCTGGATTTGAAAAATCAATGCTGTCTATTTTTACATCTTTAATACCTCTGTAAAAATAGAGTTTGTTGTTTTCTGCAAGATTTAAGGTGAACAATTTTGATTCTTTGCAATGAATTGGATATTGTTCGCCACAACCACCTCTATATGGCAATTTTAATTCCATTGCTTGCGGTTTTTGAAAAAAATGAATCATGGTGAATGCCATGAGTAACAAAAAGCCCATGTCCACCATTGGTGTCATGTCTATTCGGATTGGATTTTTAGTAGGAGATTTCATAGTTACAAATAATTTTTAACGCCTATTGATGTATTTTTAAGTAAGATGATTTTTTCATTGTAAATACATAAATTTTGCTTATATTTTTTTATTTTTGTGAAAAATTTTAAAAATGTTAAAAATAAATACGTTCAGAAAAAGCAGTTTATTTATATTGTTCTTTTTGTTGTCTTCAAAAGTACTTTTTGCACAACTTGACACCTGTGACTGCAATAAAAATAAGCCTTTTGTTTTTCCAGCGGCACTCATTGCTTATGGCTCTTTGAGCATGGGCAAAGCAGGTTTTCCTTCGAGCGAATACATTAAAAATCAGCGCAATATACATTACCCTAATTTTCATACAAAGATTGATGATTACATTGTTTTTGCGCCTTCGGCATTGCCTTTTGCCTTGGATTTGGCTGGTATAAAAGGTCGTCATAATTTCAAAGAAAAAATGGTTTTGTATGGGCTTTCGATGGGGCTAAATATGGCAATTGTGAATGGACTAAAATATTCTACCAAAATCTTACGACCTGATGGCAGTACAAAAGACGCTTTTCCAAGCGGACACACTGCTTTTGCCTTTGGTGGTGCGCAATTTTTGCACAAAGAATATGGTTACAGAAGCCTTTGGTACAGTGCCTTTGGTTATGCGACGGCAACGACTACTGGCGGACTGCGGATTTTGAACAATCGTCATTGGTTTTCTGATGTTGTCGTTGGCGCAGGAATCGCAATGCTGAGTACAGAAGTTATTTATCGGGTTTATCCAAAAATAAAATCTAAAATTTTTAAACCAAAAAACGAACAAAAACATTTCTAAATGAAATGTAAAATGTCAGTGCCTTGCATGATGGCGCAAAATGCGCTCATAAAAGTCTAAATTCAAAAGTCCTGTTAATCAGTAACTTACAAGTTAAGACTGTGCTATTTATTTTTTACATTTCACTAATCAATTTTTATTTTTATGAAAAAAATAATTTTAATCTGCTTATTATCAGCCACTTATCTTTTTTCTCTTGCTCAAAAAAAACAGCTTACGATTGAAGATACGGGCAATCCCGCTTTTCGTGCAAAACCACTATCTCAACTCACTTGGAGGGCAGATTCTGAACAATATTCTTGGGTCGAAAACAATGTTTTACTTGCTGCTGATGCCGAAAATGGAACAAAAGAACCCTTGCTTTCTTTAGAGAAATTCAATGCAGCAATGAAAGCAATTGGCGAAGCTGAAAGCAAAAATTTACCAGCGTTTTCTTGGAAAGATAGCAACACATTATTGTTTTCAACTGCTTCAAAATCAATTGTTTATGATTTAAAAACAAGCACTGCTCGCATTTTAAATACTTGGAATGAAAACGCAGAAAATATAGATATTGCCGCAAATGGAAACTTTGCTTATACCTCAAAAGGCAATCTTTTTATTCAAAAAAATGGCACTGAAAAAACCGCATGGCAATCAAAAGAAGATGGTTTTAATATTGTTGTTGGAGAAAGTGTTCACCGCCAAGAATTTGGCATTACAAAAGGTACTTTTTGGTCGCCTAACGGCAATAAATTGGCTTTTTACCGCATGGATCAAAGTAATGTAACGAATTATCCTTTGGCAGATTACCGTTTGAGAACTGCCAAAAATCGGGATATAAAATACCCAATGGCTGGCGAAAAAAGCCATTTTGTAACTGTTGGTGTTTGGGACGCAAAGAAAAATAAAGTCAAATATTTACAAACTGGCGAACCAGCAGAACAATATTTGACAAATTTAACTTGGAGTCCAGATGAACAGTTTTTGTACATTCAAATTGTGAATCGTGACCAAAACAACATGAAACTAAATTGTTATGATGTAAAATCAGGGCTTTTAGTAAAAACACTTTTTGAAGAAAAACATGACAAATACGTTGAACCTCAGAATGGTTTGACTTTTTTACCGAACAACCCAACGCAGTTTATTTATCAGAGCCAACGAGATGGTTTTAACCATTTGTATTTGTACAATACCGATGGTCAGCAAATAAAACAAATCACAAAAGGCACTTGGTTGGTCAATGATATTTTGGGTTTTGATACAGAAACAAAAAATATTTACATCACAAGTAGCGAGGTTTCGCCCTTAGATGTTCATGCGTTTAAGGTGGAATTAGAAACAGGAAACCGCACTCGATTGACCTCCAAAGATGGCGTTCACAACGTTCAAATCAGTAAAAACGGAAAATATATTTTAGATGCGTACTCAAGCATAAATTTACCTTATGCGGCGGCTGTCAATAATGCTAATGGCAAGGAAATCAAGACTTTATACAAAGTAGATAATCTTTTGGCAAACTATGAAACAGGTGAAAAAACATTTTTAACGCTTAAATCTTCTGACGGAAAAACGGATTTATACGCCCGTTTGATAAAACCTACGAATTTTGACCCAAACAAAAAATACCCTGTTTTGCATTATGTTTATAATGGCCCACACGTTCAATTGGTACAAAACCGTTGGATGGGCGGCGCTGATATGTTTATGGAATTTTTGGCAAGCCAAGGCTATGTTGTGTTCACGATAGATGGTCGAGGTTCGGCAAATCGTGGACTCGAATTTGAAAATGCAGTACACCGCCAATTGGGGAATTTGGAAATGGAAGACCAAAAAGTTGGCGTTGATTATTTGAAAAATCAATCTTTTGTAGATGCTTCGAGAATGGCGTGTTTTGGTTGGAGTTATGGCGGTTTTATGACCACAAGCATGATGTTGCGTCAGCCAGATATGTTCAAAGTCGGCATTGCAGGCGGTCCCGTTATTGACTGGAAATTCTACGAAATCATGTACACGGAACGCTACATGGATTCACCTCAACAAAACCCAGAAGGCTACAAAACAGCTGCTCTGACCAATTATGTAACGAATTTGAAAGGAAAACTAATGATTATTCAAGGTTTGGAAGACGATACGGTTGTTCCACAACATTGCTATTCGTTTGTCAATGAGTGCATTGCGAAAGGCGTAGTAATTGATTTTTTCCCTTATCCGAATCATCCACACAATGTAAGAGGAAAAGATAGGGTTCATTTGTACAAGAAAATTTACGATTACATGCAGCGGAACTTATAGAGAAAAAACGCCATACTCCTCTGGAGTATGGCGTTTTTTAGTTTAGTATTCAAGATTAGAGTGTTCAAAAGTATTGCAAATGCTATCGCCAAAAATGATGATAAATTTTGCTGTGCAAAGGTTTTAGTTTTGTCTTTTGATTACCCCAACCCTAAAGGGCAATGTCATTAAGCTAAGGATTTAAAAAATGTGTTGCTCCGCAAAAGGCTTGAACAGCACTTTCTAATGCCCTCACCCTAAAGGGAATGACTCCTAAATGTATTGTTTTATTTGTTTTTTAGCAATAAAAACAATCGTTTTATTGCATAAAAATTGAAAAATTTACTTTTTTTGTCTGAGTTCCCTTTAGGGTGAGGGCATCAGAAAGCAAATTTAGTTTGTTGAGCGAAGCATTTAAAATCAAATTCCTTAGCTTAATGACATTGCTCTTTAGGGTTGGGGTAATCAAAAGCAGAAAAAATATTTTCTGATTTAAATAAAATCTATTTTTTAATTTAAAAATTGGTAACACCTTTTATGGGTGTTTTGAACAGCCTAATTCAAGCTGAATTATCTAAGTAATATAAAATTTCGTAAGCTATTGATAATCAAGACACTAACGACTTTAAAACTTATTTACTTACGACTACTTATTGTTATCTCTCCATTCATAAACCCATTTGGCTTGTGTTTGCTCCAAATGACCTTCGGTGCATTGCTCACGAGTACCCGTGAAATTCGGAATTTCGAGGATATACTCCAATAATTCGGTAAAACGAACACGGTAAATCTTACCTTCGTTGAAGTCTTCACCAAAACGATCATACAATTTCATTGCGATGTCCTCGTGATCAGCCCATGCAATGGGAAAATTTTCTATTGATTCAAATGCCATATTTTTTATTTTTTGTAAAACCTACACAATCTTACGTTTGCAAGTCCCTTCTTGGAAGGGATTTAGAGAAGTCTTTTTTAATGTTCGTGTCCAATAATACCAGATTGGTCAGGTATTTTTACTTCAATGACTGCATTGTCATCTAAAATGATGCATTGACAAGCCAAACGTGACTGCAAAGTCGGATTCGTCGCACGGTCAATGAAATCTTCTTCTTTGTCTGAAATTTCTTCTAAAAATTCCGCACCGCTTTGTACATATATATGACAAGTGCTGCACGCACAAACACCGCCACAATTGTGGTTAAGGTGAATATCGTGGTCTTCGGTCAGTTCCAAAATCGAAACATCTACTCCTGCATTGACTGTTTTTGGAGCGAGTGATTTATCTTCAAAAGTAAATTTTATTATTGCCATAGTATATTTTTTTTGTAAAACGCTGCAAAGCTAAGTGCTAAAAGCCGAACAAACAACTTTCTTTTCAAAAATCTTTCACACAATAAAAAGTTGTTTGACTCGACTCTATAAAAAGAACATAAAACAAATACAATTATTTTGCGTTTTATTTCGATAGCAAAGATAATTATTAAAGGTACTAAATAAAAAACATCGGACTCGTCCGATGACCAAAATTCATAATGCTGGTCTGCAAAGAACGAAAAAAAATTCAAAACCCTAATTTGCAAAATATTGATATTCAATACTTTAAGTCAATTCAACTGATTGACAAAGAAACTTGGAACGAAGCTGCACCAGCCAACGACCTCTTTTTACAGTACGATTATTTACTCTTTTTGGAAAAATTTCCACCTGATTCTGGTTCTTTTGCCTACGTTGTTTTCACACAACATGGCAAAAATATTGGCGTTGCTTATTTTCAAATTGGTTATTTTGACGCTGAAAAAAGTATTCATAGCGACTCTCTTTTTGTAAAATCCATCACACGACAAATTAATTTTAAAGCATTGATTCTCGGCAACGCCTTGGTCACTGGCGAACACGCTTACTATTTTGACCAAAGTATCAGTAAAGAAAACCAAGAAAATGCTTTGCAAAAAGCCATAGAAAAGGTTGAAAATCAGTGTGTTAAAGAAAATAGAAAAACTTCTTTTCACCTCGTAAAAGATTTTTTCCAAGAAAAAGACTTTTTAATTGAAAAAAATTATGCGGCATTTCCATTTTCACCAAATATGATTTTGGATCTTCGCTCAGAATGGGATTCTTTTGAGGCTTACCTTGATGCCATGTCCACCAAATACCGTACAAGGGCAAAACGTGCAGAGAAAAAACTTTCTGGACTAAAATATTTGGAAATGGACGTACAAATGATTGAAAATCAACAAGATACGATATACAATTTGTACAATAAAATTGCCAATGGCGCAGATTTTAATTATACTTTTATCCATAAAAAATATTTTATCGAGTTAAAAAAAGCCTTGGGCGATGCGTATCGCATTATCGGCTGCTACAATCAGAACGAACTCGTAGGCTTTTTCACGACCATTTATAACTTTGACGAACTCGAAACAGGTTTTATCGGTTTTGACGAAAAATACAATGCTTCACACCAAATTTACCTTAATTTTTTGTATGAAATGGTCAAAATCGGCATAGAAGCTGGCGTTAAAAAAGTTGTTTTTTCCCGCACTGCCTTAGAGATTAAAAGCTCTATTGGAGCAGAACCTCATTTTATGCAAACCTATTTAAAAGCCCAAAGCCCAATTTTGAACCGTTTTATGCCTCGTGTCGTTGCCGCTATCGCTCCAAAACAAGAATGGCAACAGCGCAAACCGTTTAAAAATGAATAATTGATAATGAATAATTGATAATTGATGCAAATCATTGATTTTCAATTTTTTATAAAAAAACTATCGTCGGTGGTTTTAATTTTGCAAAAAAAACACATAAAAACACATTTAGTTTATTATCAATAAAGCTAAAAATGAGCAGAAGTTGATAGAAAGTTTGCTTTTTTCAGAAACAGAAAGACGTTTTAATATTGACAATCAAGCACAACGCTATCTGCACATCAATGGATTAATCAAAAAAGATGAAAGTGGAAATGTAGCGTTTTGGGTACCGTTGTATAAAAAACGCTTGCAAAAATACTTTTATCCTGCCATGAATGGCGAAGCCGAAACGATTAGAGAAAATCTAAATCTTGATGACTATTTTGATATGGAAATGCATCTAAATTTGGATAAAGT
Source organism: Saprospiraceae bacterium (assembly GCA_043777755.1). GTDB lineage: Bacteria > Bacteroidota > Bacteroidia > Chitinophagales > Saprospiraceae > CANHEE01. The sequence continues at coordinate 536 of JAYWHK010000060.1, read as the reverse complement.
TATTCGAGATTATCAGGTTTATGCCAAACGACGTGGTTTTCGTTATTTTATGACTTTTGATGAAAAGGGCGAAGACAAAGGCTTGCGTGAAGCAGCATTAGTGTATAGTTTTGAAACCTACATTCAATCCTTTTTACAAGTGGCAGAAGGCAAATCTTACCTCGAAGCGCACGTTGCACTTGGAAGAAGCGATTTAATCGTGAATATTCAAAATCGTGAATTTGTCATCGAAGCAAAACTATTTAGTGATATTACTCAATTTAAAAAAGGTAAAAAACAACTGGCTTACTATATAGACAGCCTTGGTTTGAACGAAGGTATTTATTTGATTTTTCTAAAAAATACAATTACCAATCCTAATGTTATAGAAAATGTCGAAGATTTTGACGGTGTGAAAATCAGTACCTATTTGGTGCGCTATGATGTGGAAAGGGATTTTGCTGCGCCGAAGAAAAAGAAGAAGTAGATAAGTAGCCCCGCCTAAATCCTCCCCAAAGTGGAGGACTTAAAAACTACACGTAAAAAGGACAAAATCA
>JAYWHK010000059.1:0-12964 GCA_043777755.1 Saprospiraceae bacterium | reverse complement strand
AGAAAAAATAATTTTGGTTCTTTTAAAATTAAGAAAAATACTATCTTGCAGTCTAAAATGAAACTTTTTCCTCAAAATTATTGTTTTGAAAAAATATGACAAAAAACGATTTTTCGATAAGTAAAAAAAAGAGTGTTTCACTCGAAGAAGTTCCTGAAAAGGCAATATTGGTTGGTTTGGTGACGGACAAACAAACCGACCTGCAACTCAATGAATACCTTGATGAGTTGGAGTTTTTGGCGATGACCGCTGGCGCAACTGCCATCATGCGGGTTGTTCAGAAATTACCGCATCCCGACAACCATTTTTTTATTGGAAGTGGAAAGGTTAAAGAAATTAAAGTCCTGATTGATAACAATCCAGAAATCACAATGGTGATTTTTGACGATGACCTTACGGGCAAACAAACCAATCATTTAGAGGAAGAACTCAAAGTGAAAATTATTGACCGAAGTACGCTTATTTTGGATATTTTTGCCAAAAGAGCGCAAACGGCACAAGCCCGTACTCAAGTAGAATTGGCTCAAATGCAGTACCTTTTACCTCGTTTGCGTGGTTTATGGACGCACTTGGAGCGTCAGCGTGGAGGTATCGGTATGCGTGGTCCAGGTGAAAAAGAAATCGAAACAGACCGCCGTATCGTCAGAGAACGCATCAGTCAGCTCAAACGGGAATTGGAAAAAATTGACCGACAACAAGAAACACAGCGCAAGAATCGTGGTGAAATGATTCGTGTTGCGCTCGTCGGCTACACCAATGTTGGCAAATCCACCATGATGAATATGTTGGCAAAATCAGAAGTTTTTGCAGAAAATAAACTGTTTGCAACATTGGACACAACGGTAAGAAAAGTAACTTTTGGTACAATGCCTTTTTTATTGTCTGATACAGTTGGTTTTATCCGAAAATTGCCGCATCACTTAATAGAAAGTTTCAAATCTACTTTGGACGAAACGAGAGAGAGTGATTTGTTGATTCACGTTGTTGATATTTCACATCCTTTACACGAATTTCATAGCCAAACGGTGGAAACAACCCTTCGAGAAATCGGAGCTGGTGATAAAAAAACATTGATGGTTTTCAACAAAATTGACCGTTACCGAGAATTGTTTTTTGATGAATTTTTAGATGTCAAAACTCGAAAAGACATTTTAAAAGAATTGAGTCAAAATCTAAAAAATAATTTTGGCCACGAAAATATTTTTATTTCCGCTACCGAAAAAGAAAATATAGAAAACTTAAAAGACAAAATGGGTGAGTTGATAGCCGTTTTGTATCAAGAACGTTATCCTTATTCAGCAAGAAGTTGGGAAAATGATTAAAAAAAACCTCATCAAGATTGACTTGATGAGGTTTTTTGATTTTGTATAAATGCAAAATATTGAACACCCAACATTTGCAATATCTTAATCTCTAATATCATACTAAAAACTACATTTTTTCAATAAAAATCCTCAACATATTCAACGCCATATTGCTTGCAAATTCGTTGTTGATTTGACGAGTTCGATTGACGTTAATTTTCAGTGTGATGGTTTTTTCTGCATTTCCGACAGCCAACCAAATCAGTCCAACAGGTTTTTCGGGTGTTCCTCCATTCGGTCCAGCTACTCCAGAAATAGCCAATGCAACATCTGTTTTTAATAAATTGCAAGAACCCGCAACCATCGCTTTGACACATTCCTCACTGACTGCGCCATGCGCCATAATCACGTCCAAAGGAACATTCAACTGCTTAATTTTCACGTTGTTATCATACGCAACAATGCCGCCCATAAAATAAGAAGACGCACCAGAAACAGACGTAATCCGCTGTGCAACCATACCGCCTGTACAACTTTCTGCCGTAGAAATCGTTTTATTTTTTGCTTTTGCAACACGACCCAAGGCTTGTTCGAGCGTTTCGTCGTTTCTTCCATAAGCGAATTTTTTTGTCAAAAACTCAACTTCGTCCGCTTTTTCATCTAATATTTTATTCAAAAAATCAACATCATCGTGTTGCCCTGACAAACGCAAACGCACGTAACCAAAAGAAGGTAAATACGCTAATTTTATAAAATCGGGCAACTCATTTTCCAACTCTTTAACCAAGACAGCAAGGTCTGTTTCGCCTGTTCCTGCGGTCATAATCGTACGGTGAGCTATGGGTTTTCCAGGAAAACGATTTTTCAAACGAGGTAAAACCCTGTCCTCCATGAGGTGTTTCATTTCGCTCGGAACGCCTGGCATCGAAACAATGATTTTACCTTCGTATTCAAACCACATTCCAGGTGCGCTACCCATATCGTTCCTCAAAATCAAGGCATTTTCTGGCATAAAACACTGGTTATAATGCGCTTCGCCTGGTTCTCTATCTCTTTTTTTGAAAAAATCAACAATTCTGTCCCACGTTTCTTGATGAAAAACCATCTCTACGCCAAAAAAATCAGCAATTGTTTTTTTAGTAATATCGTCTTTTGTTGGGCCTAATCCGCCTGTTATCAAAACAACATCAGCTTGGCTCAATGCAAATTTTAGCGATTCCGTAATTTCTTCTCGACTATCACCAACAGACATCGCATGGCGCACGCTGAGTCCTTGTAGGTTGAGTTGTTGGGCAATCCATGCTGAATTGGTATCTACAATTTGACCAATCAAAACCTCATCGCCAATAGGCAAAATAAATGCTTTCATATAAAATTATGCTGTAAACAAACGATATTTATTGTTTGATGTTTAAATATGCCTTCATATAACGAAAAATTAAGTATTATGTTTAAAATTTACTTCATATAAGACAATAGTTTTACTAAAATTCTTTACTTTTGCAGCGGTAGTGGCGACTTTATTCGTCAAGAATTAACCTAAACTATTTATACAATTATGTCTAAGAAAGAAGAACCAATTAAAAACAGAATTACTGAAATCGTAGAGCGTTTGCCAGATGAAGAACGCCCAGTGGAAAATAATTTATTATTGAGAAAAATTTTTATAGGCGGATTTTTACTGATTTGCTTATTGACTTTCTTTTTGGCTATGAAAACAGGTATCAATGCCGATGAAGATTTTCAAGTTCGCTATTCAGAGAGTTTGGTAAAATGGTATGCGACGGCTGGCGCAGACACCACCGCTACAAATTTTACCTACCGCAACGCACCGATGCATTATTATGGTGGTTTTTATGAAATTATTGCAGGAGCAACGAATAAAGCCTTGGGTTTTACGCCAGATTATTTGCCTTACCATGATGTTCGTCATATTTGGGTTGCGATATTTGGCTTATTGGCGATGCTGTTCACGTCGTTGGCAGCGAGAGAAATTGCAGGTTGGAAAGCAGCAATAATCGCCCTGTTACTGATGGCTTTTTCACCATATTTTATGGGAAATGCGGTGATGAATCCCAAAGATGTTCCTTTTTGTACAGGTTTTGCAATGGCAATTTACTTTATGATTGTTTATTTTAGAGAAATGCCAGCACCTCGAAAGAGTACCTTGATAGGTTTAATTTTAGCTTTTGCGATAGCACTTGGTACACGTGCAGGTGGTCTTTTATTGATTGCTTATTTTGGGCTTTTTGCCTTGATTCATATTTTGAGGAACTACGAATTGAGTAAATTTTTCAGCAATCGAGGATTGTTGTTGAGTTATGTTCGCAGTGCTGCGGCTGTGATTATTTTGGGTTACTTGGGTGGAATGTTGTTTTGGCCTTTTGGTTTGATAAGTCCTTTGAAAAATCCTCTGAAAGCATTGGCTGAGTTTGACAAGTTTTCAGTTGGTATCAAAGTATTGTTTGGTGGTGTAAATGTTTTTTCGGACAAAGCACCTTGGACTTATGCCCCAGAATCTATTTTCAGAACGACCCCTTTGGTGGTTTGTATTGGTTTTGTTCTTGGTGTTTTATTTTGTTGGAGATTGTTCAAAAGATTCAACCCAACAGCAGTTTTTATTGGACTTTTTGCAGCGATTTTCCCAGTGGTTTATGTGATTTATAAGGACAGCAATATGTATAACAATTGGCGACACTTGCTTTTTATTTATCCAGGGATTATTTTGACTGCAACCTTACTTTATACCTATTTATATGAATTTTTGACAGAAAAAAACAAATACCTTGGTGTTGCGTTGGCTGTATTATTGGGTTTGGGTATTGTAACGCCAGCTTTTCACATCATTGCACACCGTAATATTCCTTATATTTTTTACAACAATTCGGTTGGTGGTGTTCAAAAAGCATTCGGTAATTACGAAATGGATTACTGGGGAATTTCGGTTCGTGAAGGAGCTGAATATTTAGAGAAACAAGGTGTTTTTAATCAAGATACAGATAAACCAGTAGTGGTTGCCACCAATATGTATTATGCTGCAACAACTTATTTGGTTAAAAAATTTGGTAAAAAAGTAAAAGTTGTCTATGTTCGTTATACAGACCGTTACGACCAAAAATGGGATTATGGCTTATTTACGTCTATTTTTGTTGGTGGCGACCAGCTTCGTGCAGGGCAGTGGCCTATGAAATCAAGCACGGAATATACGGTCAAAGTTGGCGAAACGCCACTTTTGGCAGTAATGAAACAAGATACAATGCAGCGTGTTTGGAAGGCACAACAAGCGATGAAGCAAAATAATTTGCCTTTGGCAATAGAATTGTTGCAGCAAGAAGCAGCCCAACATCCTGACAATGAATCGGCTTGGGACAATTTGGCAAGTTGCCAATTGACTGCAAATGATTTCGCTGGCGCAAAAAAATCAATAGAATCATGTTTGAAAGTTTCACCAGAAAATCCGACGTTTTTGAATATGGCAGGTTACATCAGTTTGAACGCAGGTGATACCCGTGGTGCAATCAATTTATTGAGTCGGAATATCAAGAAAAATCCAAGCGATCCGCAAGCCTTTATTTATTTGGCAATGGCACAAATGCAAACTGGCGATACAGGCAGCGCACTGGCAAATGTTGAAAAATCAATCAAAATAAATCCAACAAAAGATGCTTATATGTTGTTGGCGCAAATTTATGACAAAATGGGGAACAAGGCAGCAGCACAGCAGATTATGCAGCAGTTGAGGTAGAAATTTTATTTAAAAATAAAAAAACCGAAGCATTGTAAAATACTTCGGTTTTTTTTTATAAAAAAAATTAAATATATAGATAGTTGATTTATCGACTTTTATATTTAAAATTTTTACTTTTACATTTTGACTTTTTTAGCGTCTTCCGCCGCCGCCAAAACCGCCACCGCCGCCACGACGGTCATCACGACCACCGCCACCGCCTCTGCGATCATCACGACCACCACCTCTACGGTCATCGCCACCTCTACGATCATCTTCACGAGGAGGACGAGGAGCACGTTCTACATAGCCTTCTGGTTTTTCCAAAAGAGCTTTGCGAGAAAGACGGATTCTATTGTTGCGTTTGTCAATTTCCATGACTTTAACGGTAACAGGATCGCCGATTTTATATACTTCTGATACATCTTCGATACGAGAATAAGAGATTTCAGAAACGTGTAATAAGCCCGTCTTACCTTTGAACTTGATGATTGCACCAATTTCAATGATGTTTTCGACTTTTCCATCCCAGATTTCACCATCTTGAGGCTCATAAGTGATGTCGTTGATACGAGCAACCACAATGTCCATGCTTTCTTTGTTTGTACCGAATACATTGATGTGTCCTTTACCTTCTTTTTCTTCGATGTTGATGGTACAACCCGTTTCACGTTGCATTTCTTGAATCACCTTACCACCAGGCCCGATAACCGCACCAATGAACGAAGATTCAATAACTATTTCAACAATACGAGGAGCGTGAGATTTTAATTCTTCACGAGGCGTTTCGATGGTTTTAGCCATTTCGCCCAAGATGTGTAAAAGACCAGCGGTTGCTTGTTTCAATGCTTTTTCAAGCAATTCGTAGCTCAAACCGTCAATTTTCATATCCATTTGGCAACCAGTAATACCTTTAGTAGTACCAGTTACTTTGAAGTCCATATCGCCTAAAGCATCTTCATCACCCAAAATATCTGATAAAATCGCAGCTTGTCCTTCTGGACTGTTTTGGTCGCCTTCACAAATCAAACCCATTGCAATACCAGCAACAGCAGTTTTGATTGGAATACCTGCATCCATCAACGCCAATGAACCCGAACAAACGGTTGCCATTGATGATGAACCATTACTCTCCAAAACGTCAGAAACCAAACGCATTGTATAAGGGAAATTCGCTGGCAATACTTTTCTCAAACTACGTGCAGCCAAGGCAGCATGACCTACTTCACGACGACCTGGGCCACGCTGAGGTTTTACTTCACCAACAGAAAATCCTGGAAAATTATAATGTAAAATGAATTTGTCAAAAGAAGATTCCATGGCAGTATCTACCATTAATTCGTCTAATTTTGTACCCAAAGCCAAAGACATCAAAGCCTGAGTTTCGCCACGATTGAAAATCGCAGAGCCGTGTGCTGCTGGTAAATAATCAATTTCCGTCCAAATTGGGCGAACTTCGTCTAATTTACGACCATCTAAACGAACTCCTTCATTCAAGGCAACGCCACGAACCAAGTTTTTCTTTGCTTTATCAAAATAATAACTGATAAACGCTTTGTTTGCTGCTACATATTCTTCGCCATTGTCTTCGAGCATTTTTGCTGCCAACATGGTTTTGATTTCTGTAAAATTCTTTTTGCGGGTTGATTTGTCAGATGCCGCACGTGCCAATGCCAAAATCGGCTCAGTCACGATAGCATCTACTTTTTCTTTGACTTCTTCGTTGGTAGGCACTGCATAACGCTCACGCTTTATCAATGCTTTGTCACCAACCAATGTCGCCAAATCCAACTGCGCTTGGCATTGTACTTTGATGGCTTCGTGACCAATCTTCAATGCCTCTAACATTTCTGATTCTTGACATTCTAAGGCTTCGCCTTCTACCATCAAGATATTGTCTAATGTTCCCGCTACGATAAACTCTAAAGTAGCTGTTTTCAAAGCACTACGGCTTGGATTAATGACATATTCGCCATCAATTTTTGCAATACGAACTTCTGAAACTGGACCATCAAAAGGAATATCAGACACTGCGATTGCTGCCGAAGCTGCCAAACAAGCATAAGCATCTTGTAAAATTTCTTTTTCACCAGAAATTAACGTAATGATTACTTGCGTTTCGTTCATGTAACCTTTAGGGAAAAGTGGACGAATCGGGCGATCTACCAAACGGCAAATCAATGTTTCTGGGTCAGACAATCTACCTTCACGACGGAAAAAGTTACCAGGAATACGACCTGCCGCAGCAAATTTTTCTTGATAATCTACCGAAAGTGGAAAAAAGCTTTGATTCTCCTTGGGTTCATGTGCAGAACACACCGTTGCAAGCATCATCATGTTACCGACACGAACCATTACAGAACCGTCAGCCTGAGTCGCTAACTTGCCTGTTTCGATGGTTACTTTCTGACCATCAGGCAAATTAAACGAATGCGAAATTGGAATTTTCATTCCCATATTCAAAAAAGTTGATTTTGTATGGCAACTACTTCACTGTTGCCTTGATTTTTTTATTTATATTTTCGTCGCAAAGATAGTTTTATTTATACTATAATATAAGTATAATGTTTTATTTTTTTGAAAAAAGGTGATATTTAAAAAATACTTCTCTAAATATAGCTTTTTTAGATAATGAGAAATTATTCGAAGCCTAAGAAGTCCGTATAGCCAATTTTTAATGAAAATAAAACAGCTTTAATTAGTTTTTAGTACGCTTATTTAATTTATTTTGTTTTTATATTTTAAAAATAAAAATTTGAAAAATTTTTAAAAATATTAATTTATTAACTTAATATTTTGTATCTTTGTTTGTAGAATATTTTTAATTAATAAAAAATGAACAAATGAAAAATATATCAATTTGTTTAGTTGTTTTTTTGTTAGTCTTTAACAATAGATTGCTTGCTAAAAATATAGCTATGCTGGTTGGTGTCGGGAACTATCCAAGAGGTTCGGACTGGCAACAACTTCATGCTCAAAATGATTTACAACTACTTTTTGAAACTTTAAAACAAAAAGGATTTGAATCAGATAATGTAATTCTTTTAAGTAATGAGCAAGCAACGAAAAATGGCATTTTAAAAGCCATTTTGATGCTCAAAGAAAAAGCGAGTAAAGACGATATTGTCTATTTTCACTTTTCTGGTCATGGGCAACAAGTTAAAGACAACAATGGTGATGAAATTGACGGCTATGATGAAGCATTAGTCCCTTTTGATTCGCCAAAACATTATCAAACAGGAATCTATGAAGGCGAAAACCTAATCCGTGATGATGATTTGAATGTATTTTTTACTCAAATCAGAACAAAAATAGGTATATCTGGTCAGCTGATTATTTCTTTAGATGCCTGTCATTCAGGTACGGGCGTTAGAGGTTTTAAAACAGCAAGGGGAACAGATGAAAAAATGGCAGATGCCAATTATCAACGGCAGTGGCCTGATAAAGGAAATGAAACTGCTAATATTGACAATACCTCAGAAAACGCAATAGAACTTGCTCCTTATATTTGTTTTTTTAGTTCAAGTTCTCACCAATTAAGCTATGAACACAATACTCCCGAAGGGATATTTGGAGTATTGACTTATTTTCTCTGCAAATCTATTTTAAATTCTTCTCAATCAAGTACGTATAAATCGGTTTTTGAACAAATCAAAAGTCGCTTTATTGAAAGTAACGCTTTGCAAACGCCTGAAATAGAAGGAAAAACGCTCCTTCCTTTTTTCGGCAAAAATCAAAATGTTACGGACAACTCTATACCCGTAGCTGCATGGTTGCAGCCACAGGTACTGACGATTCATTCGGGTAGTCTTTATGGACTGACCGAAGGAACGAAGGCGGCTGTGTACAATATAGCGAAGCAAAAAATTGGCGATGCGGTACTCGAAGATGTTAGTGCATTTGATGCTACGCTTACGCTTGATAAACCTATTGGCAAAAAAGAAGCTATCGGAGCTTATGTCAAAATCATTTCGATTCAGTACAAGGAAGATTTTGTTCGCATAAAAGCAAATAAAGCGACCCAACAAAGATTTTTACAAAACTCATCAATCCATTGGACTGATGAAAATTTTGATTTGTACATTGAAGATACCCAAAATCATTTGCATTGTTTTTCTTCTGATGGAAATCTTTTGATGAAACAAAAAAATGAAGAAGATGCAAATTCTTGGCTACAAAAAATGCTATCCAAATGGCATCAAAACAAGACTGTACGTGCTTTAAATATTGAAAATTCAACATTAAAAGGGAATTTGAGATTTAAAAATAAAGGTGGAGAATACTTAAAAAATAAAGTTTCAACTGGTACTAAAATCAAACTCGAAATCACCAACGAAGGTAGCGAGTCTTTTTATTTTAGCATTATTGATTTGTCGCCTAATTATGATTTGAATGTGATTTTGCCATTTGAGCGTCCAGCATCAGAGTTTTTTCTCCAATCAGGACAAAGTTATACCTCTGATTTTGAGTTGGAAGTAAGCGAGCCGCTTGGTTTTGAGCTATTTAAGTTGATTGCGACACCTATGCCACTGGATTTGACAAGTATCAATGTTTCAAATACTAAAGGCTTGAATACTTCTCAAAGTGGATTGGAGAGGCTATTGAATCAATCTTTTTTGCTTGGAGCAAAAGGTATTAATAATATTCAGATAAATCCCAACGAAGCGATGATTCAAAGTTTTAGTTTAGAAATTGTAAAATAATTAAACCACTTAATATATGCTAAAAATCGTTGATCAAGATGAAAATTCGCAAATACTTCTTTTGCAACAGCTTAAAAATGGAGATAATACAGCATTTGAACAGCTTTATCGTCTTTATTTTCGTCGTGTTGCACAATGGATAATCCAAAACAATGGAAGTCTTGCCGAGGCGGAGGATTTATTCCAAGAGTTGATTTTGGTACTGTACAAAAACCTAATGCGTCCAGATTTCATCTTAAAAGGCAAACTCTATAGCTATATATATGGTATTGCACGGCGAATGTGGCTGCATCAGTTGCGACAACGCAAGTTAGTTACCTCTATCGAAAACTGGATTGAAACACCCGATGAAAGCGATTTTCTAAAAGATTTTAATTTTTTTGAAAAAAAATCAGAAACTACTGATCACATTGAGCGATTACTGCAACTATTAGATGAACTCAAAGATGATTGTCGCCAATTATTAAGTGATTTTTATTTAAAAAAAATTCAATTGAAAGAGATTGGCGCAATGATGGGTTATTCAGATGATTTTGTAAGGCGTAAAAAAATGCGCTGTATAGAATACTTAAAGAAAAAATTTATTGCTTAACAAAATACATAAATTATGAAACACTTCTACAAATAGAATACTCAAAATTTATTATCCAACTAAAACAGATAAATTATGAAACACCTCTACAAAGATAATATTGACATTTTTGACGAGTACTTTATGGGCGAAATGGGCGAAGAAGATCAAGAGAAATTCCAAAATCAATTGTCCGTAGATGAAAATCTAAAAATTGCATATCAAGAATACCAAGATATGATAACGGTACTACAATTAGGAAAAGAAGAAGTTCTCAAACAAAAAATCAATGCAATACATAAAAAACTTAAAGAGGAAGATTTTTTCCAATTACCAAATTCAAAAATTATTACAATGACAGCAAATTCAAAACAATCATTTCGTTGGCTTGCAGCGGCAGCCGTTTTACTCATTGCACTTGGCACATGGTACTTTTCACAATCCACTACGCCAAATGTTGAAGAATTGATGGCAGCAACCAGCGAAGCCAAATTAAGTACCAAAAGCAGTGACATCGCCACAAAAATCATAGAACGACTTGAAGCTCCTGGTATGGCAACTACTACCAAAAGTAAAGATGATTCGCTTAGTTTATGCTTGAAATTATACAAAGAAGACAAATTTGAAGAAGCTCGAATTGCGCTTAGTGATTATCAAAAAAAATATCCCGATGATGACATAGCAACGGCTTATTTAGGTTTTTCACTGTTTCAACAAGCCCAATATTCCAAAGCAGCAGTTCATTTCAATAAGGTGGTTTTGAAACCAGACTTTGAATACGTAAATACCGTAAAATGGTACTTAGCGCTTTGTGACTTTCAATTCAAAGATAAAAACTCTATTCTGCAAGCCAAAAGTCTATTTGAAGATCTTTATAAAAACGCTGATTCAGGTTATTCCAAAGAAGCTAAGTTTTGGTTAGACAGTTACTTTAAAAAATAAAATATGCTAAAAAATATTGCTAAAATATGTGCTATCGGCACGCTCTTATTGATTCCCTTTTTCGCTCAATCTACCAATCAGAAATCAGCGGAATTTATTGCTAATCAGGTAGTTACAAAAATGTATCAAACCAATGGAAACTTCTTATTACCTAAGCCAAAGGTGCAAGTCATTCAAAATGTATCGAATGTAGCTCGTTTACTTCGGCTAAGTAATACCATCGAACTGGATTATAAAACCTATATCCTTTGCCAAACAATGGGCAAAGACTCCCTGAGTGCATTGGCTTTTATATTAGGACACGAGTTGGCGCATGTATTTCAACTTGATGCCATACGAAACGAAGCCAGTTTTTTAAGTTACACCAAAAATAATAAATTTTCGCAAGAAGAAGAACAAGCAGATTTGTATGGTGCTTTTTTAGCGCATCTTTCGGGATTCAAAACAAAAGAGATTTTGCCTCAATTGATAGAACAGATTTATGTCCAATATGATTTAAAAAATAAAGCACTGCCTAATTATCCAACTTTTGAAGAACGGCAACAAACAGGCAGGCAGCTTGCTCGCATGATTGAACAGATGCAGCAAATATACGAAACCGCCAATTATGCTATTGTTGCTGAAAAGTATGAATTGGCTGTAATGTTGTTAGAAAACCTCGAAATGAACTACAAAGGCAAAGAATTGTACAACAATCTTGGTGTTGTATATACTTTATATGCACTTTCATTACAAAAAACAAACCAAGATAATTTTATTTATCCAATTGAATTAGACGCATCATTTCGATTGAAAAAACCAAAAACAAGCAGAGGTGACGACGATAAAACATACTTGAAACAAATAGACAAATACTACAAAAAAGCAAATAGTTACTTTGAAACAGCCGCAAAAATGGATTTGCAATACCTAAGTCCGAATATCAATACAGCCTGTGTTCTATTGTTACAAAATAAAAACAAAGAAGCTCTTGACTATATTTTTAAAAAACAAATGGAAAAAAGAGCAAGATTTAGTGATAAACGTTCAGCACATCTCGAAAAAACCAAGTTGATTAAAGCTCTTGCCTTAGCCAAGGCAGGAGCTATCAATGACCCTAACGAATTGCTCTTGGCGCTTTCTAACGATGATAATAATGCCATCGCAACCATCGCAAAGCACAACCTCAAAGTACTAAACAAAGAAACGATTGAAACACAGAATACTACTTCTTCAACTTGTAACGCAGAGGCTGTAATACCTGCCAATATCAAAATCTACAAATTGCCAAAAATCGGAGATTGGACAAAATTACAGCAAGATTATAGCATCAATACAACACAAAAAGAGGACGAATTACAAGTTTTTATCAAACAAAACCAACAACTTATTTTTTCTTTTTATAGAAAAAATGAAGCATCACAAACGATAGAAATACAAGATTCCAATGCGATTGTCCTAAGTTCAAACGGTTACTTTATACATTGTTCGGAACAACAGCAAATCGTTCAGCAAGGTGAGAACAAGCGAATTATACACTATTACAAAACTTCAAATTAGTGATATACAATGAAGAAACTTTTATACCTGATTCTTATTCTTTTTTATTATAGGTTGCAAGCTCAAGACTTGAAAGGGTTACAACTGGCATGTAAAATAAAAAAAAAAGTTTCCGCTAAAAATGTTACCTTAGAGTCGCAAAACATTCTAACTTAACAAATCAGGCAGAAACTAATGA
>JAYWHK010000058.1:0-32805 GCA_043777755.1 Saprospiraceae bacterium | reverse complement strand
AATTTTTTTGACAAACGATAAACCTTATATCGGTTTATCTGATTTGTTTTATTCATAAGTAGCTTATATTTCAAGAGAAATATAAGCTACTTTACATATATTACAAAAATAAAAAGATGCAATACCCAGATTTAGAAGAAGTTAGTCGAGAAACAGGCATTGCCACGTCAATCCTGACAAATGTTTTTGAAGAAGAACACTCTTTTTACAAAGCAATTAGAAATGAAAATTCTTTTGAAAAACGTCAAGTATTATACGAAAAAGTATATACCAAAATACCAATTTTTTTTCCAGAAGCAGTAGATCATTTTGCTCGGCTTGTAATTGTGAAAAAAAAAGTAGTGAAGCAATTTAAAAAAGAAATTGAAGGAAAATCTTTACTGGATATTGGCAGTGGTATTGGAGCTTTTTTGTATGCCCTGCACTTGTCAGATGTAAAAACTACAGCTCTTTTTGGCTTAGATGTAAAAGCTGCTGAATATCCAAAAGACGATATTGCAGCAAAAGATATAAATTTCTTCCAACAAAACATCTTGGATTTTAACTTAGAAAGAACCTTTGATGTTTTAATGATGGACAACGTGTATGAACATATTGCTCCGAGTGACCAGGCGTATTTTTTCAAATCCCTGACTTCTGCCCTTCATCACGGTTCTAAGTTGATAATGATTTTACCACACCGTATGTATGGCCCAACCGATTTTACCCGAATTTTAGACAATTCGCACAGTGGAAGTACCTTGGCGCAATGCGTACACCTCAATGAATCTACCTTTGCAGAAGTAATTGCAGATCTTCGTTCTCATGGTTTTACTCATTTTCAAACGACGATTCCTTTTATTGCTTTTCAAAAAATCAGAACTTGGTTTCCTAATTTAAGATTGCCAGCTTCTTGGTTCGTCCTATATGAAGGAAGTTTTTTAATGAAAGCAATGCGAAAAGTTCGTTATAAAAATCGCCCACTTTTCCGCATGGAAATTGTACTAATTGCTGAATATCAGAAAATAAGTAGGCGTTAAAAATTGATTAGTATTATTTTGTCGTTGAGAAAAAAGTAGTAAATAGCTGACCATCGGGTCTGAAGGACTCCTTCGGAGAAAGTTATTTACTACTTTTTGAGCAATCGACTGAAGAAAATAATACTAATTAATTTAGCCCAAATACATAGAACATAATTTTTTATAAAATGAAAAAAATACTCTTCAGTGTACTATTTTTAAGCCTATCAAATTTTATTTTTGCTCAAAAAGAAATTAAGGGCATTGTGGCCAATACCGCTGAGGAGCGTTTGCCATCTGCAACAGTGCAATGGAAAAATACCAAAAGTGCTGTTCTGACCAATGAAAAAGGAGAGTTTCTAATTTCCGCAAGAAGTAAAACAGACACGCTTTTGGTTACATACACTGGTTATGAACCTGCCGAAGTTGTCGTAGAACCAAATGAAAAATCCATTTGGATAGAAATAAAAGGCATAAAATCAGTAGGTGAGTTGGTTGTAAAAACTGATCGCCCTGATAATTTTGTTTCTACTTTGGAAAAAAGACACATCGAACAAATCACTTCTTGTGAATTGCGAAAAGCACCTTGCTGTAATTTGGCAGGCAGCTTTGAAACCAACGGTTCTGTAGATATTTCTTCACCTAATGCTGTTACTGGGGCTACCGAGATACAATTGTTAGGACTTCGAGGTATTTACACGCAGTTGAGTTTATTAAAAAGACCAACTTTTTATGGTTTAGCTTATCCTTTTGCTTTGGAATTTTATCCAGGCACTTGGTTAGATGGTATTTCGATTTCAAAAGGAGCAAGTTCTGTAGAGCAAGGTTCTCAATCTTTGACGGGTCAAATCAATGTGGAATTGGTTAAGCCTGCACAAGATAAAGCCTTATTTCTCAATGTTTATGAAAGTTCTTTGGGGACTTTTGAAGCCAATATTCACCTCAATAAAAGGTTGAAAAACAACTGGAGTACTGGAGTTTTATTTCATTTTGATGACAACCAAAATGCTTGGGATCACGACAAAGACGGTTTTGTCAATATGCCTTTGAAACGACAGTACAATGCCATGACTCGTTTGATTCACAACGGAAAAAAGTGGTACAGTCAACTTAGCGTACACGCATTGCAAGACAATCGTCAAGGCGGACAAGTCGCTGTTGAAAACAATGCTTGGAAAGTTCGTCAAGACATGAAACGTTTGGACGTTGGCGGAACTTTTGGTTATATGGGTTTTGAAAAAAGCTACAATGCTTTGGCTTTGATTTATGGATTGACCATGCACGATACGGACGAATTGTATGGAAAAAATACGCACATAGGCACTCAAAAAAGTTTTTATTCCAATTTGATTTACCAAACCATCATTGGAACAAGCGATCATAGCTTCAAAACAGGAGCAAGTTTTCAAATGGACGACTACAAAGAACGTGTAAATGATATTAATTTGGATAGAAAAGATGTAATTACTGGAGTTTTCGCAGAATACGATTATGCTCGACCAGTGTTGGGCGAAGATTTTACAGACTGGGGTATTACCGCAGGTTTGCGTGCTGACAACCACCAAAAATTTGGTGTAATTCCTTCACCTCGATTGAATTTGAAATATAATTTTTCTCAAAATAGTATTATCAGAGCGTCAGCAGGTAGAGGTTGGCGTGTAGCAAATGTGATTGCTGAAAACTTGAATACCTTGGCGGGTAATCGAAATTTGGACATTAGCAAAGATTTAAAACCTGAAGATGGTTGGAATACAGGCGTTAATTTTTCTAATCGCTTTAAAATAGCTGGAAAAAATGCGTCTTTTAGCACGGATCTTTACCATACTCGATTTTCTAATCAAATCATTGTTGATTTTGATGAAAATATTAAAAAAGTTGCTTTTTATAACCTAACTGGAAAATCTTATTCGACCAGTTTTATGGGTGTTTTTACCTGTAAATTTTCAGAAATTTTTGATTTCAAAATTGCTTACAAATTTAATGATGTAAAAACTACTTTGGCTGGTCAATTGAATAGACCGCCTTTAGTGGCGGCACATCGAGGACTTTTGACTTTGGATTTTAAAACAAATGACAAAACTTGGCTTTTTCACATCAGTAATCACTTCGTTGGTTCACAGCGTTTGACAAATCGAAGTAATTTACCAGTAGAATACCATACAGAACACACGAATACCTCGCCAGCTTATCTGAATGTTAATATGCAGATAACCAAGCTGTTAGGTCGTTGGGAAATTTATTTTGGCGGTGAAAACCTAACCAATTATGTACAACACAACCCAATTGTTTCGGCGCAAAATCCGTTTGGTGATTATTTTGATGCGTCGCAAATTTGGGGACCTTTGATGGGTATTAGAGGTTTTGTTGGAGTTAGGTACAGTATTGAACATAAGGAATAATGGGTAGTTTAAGTTATTCAAAATATTTAGATTCAATTGATAAAGCAACAGAAAATAGGAAGAAGAAGTTTTTTTAAATCAGTTTTATGAACTTATTTTTCAGACATAAAAAACACAGAGCATAACCGCCCTGTGTTTTTTTATTTTTATACTTTCTCACTTTCTCACTTTCTCACTATTGCGGTTCTATCACGATACCCAATGCAACGATAGCTCTTTCTGAGGCGATTTGTTCAGCTGATTTTTTATTGAAATCGTCGGCAGTACCTACTTTTTCTCCATCAACCAAAACGGCTACTTTGAAGCGGTCTCTTTTTTCAAATTTATATTTTGCAATAACTTTGTAAGAAATGGTTTTACCATGTTTCTGACTCCATTCCAGCAATTGACTTTTGAAATTGTCATCATACGTTTCCAACTCATGTACATCAATAAAACGACGTAAAATCTTAGAAATTATGTACTTTTTTGTGTTCACATAGCCCAATTCCAAGTAAATTGCACCAACAAGTGCTTCTAAGGCATTTCCCAACATCGCTTGACTGATTCGGGTACTGTTGTATTCTGTCAAAATAACGTCTAAGCCCATGTCTTCGCTGATTTTGTTCAACGATTCTCTCTTTACGATTTTAGAACGCATTTTGGTCAAATAACCTTCGTCTTTATTAGGATATTTTTTGTACAAATATTCTGCTACAATAGAGCCGAGTATGGCATCACCGAGGTATTCCAAACGCTCATTGTTACTGCTTTGAACGATAGGCTGAGGGCTATTCAAGGCATTGTTGCTTGATTTGTGATAAAACGCCAGTTTATATAGGTGCAGACGGGTTGGCGTAAAGCCAAGGATACCTTTAAGCCTACGAGCCAATTCTTTATCTTTTGAAAAATAATAACTATAAAACTTACGAATTATCCGCACAAAAATATTTTTTTTAAATTTTCTTCATCAAAATTGATGTATTGTGACCACCGAAACCGAATGTATTACTTAATACGACATTTAGTTTGCGATGTTGCGCTTCATTGAAAGTTAAGTTGAGTTTTGAGTCTATTTCTGGGTCGTCTGTAAAATGATTGATGGTTGGTGGTACAAAATCATTTTCCATCGCTAAAATTCCAGCCACCGCTTCAATTGCACCAGCAGCACCCAAAAGGTGACCAGTCATTGATTTGGTAGCACTAATGTTCATTTTGTAAGCGGCATCGCCAAAAACTGCGGCAATGGCTTTGAGTTCTGCATTGTCACCCAAAGGCGTAGAAGTGCCATGTGTATTGATATAATCTATTGTAGAAGCACTGATATTTGCCTCACGCAAAGCATTTTCCATGCAACGAATAACACCAACACCATCAGGATGAGGAGCTGACATGTGGTAAGCATCACAAGTCATTCCTGTTCCGATGATTTCGCAATAAATCCTTGCGCCACGAGCCTTTGCGTGTTCGTATTCTTCCAAAATAAGCGTTCCAGCACCTTCGCCTAAAACAAATCCATCACGTTCTTTGTCGTAAGGACGTGATGCGGTTTGCGGGTCGTCATTGCGTTCAGACATGGCTTTCATTGAGGTAAATCCACCAACAGCGGTTGCCGTGATAACGGCTTCTGAACCGCCCGAAACAATCACATCAGCACGACCCAAACGAATGCAATCATAAGCATTGATGATGGCATGAGAAGATGTCGCACAAGCTGAAACTGGCGCATAATTGACACCACCAAAGCCATAACGAATCGCAACCATCCCACCTGCCATGTTTGAAATCATCTTCGGAATCATAAATGGATTGTAACGAGGAATCCCATTACCAGAAGCGTAAGAAAAAATCTCTGTTTCTAATGTTCCTAAACCTCCGATTCCAGAACCCAAAATCACACCAACTTGGTCAAGATTTATTTTACCTAAATCCAATCCAGAATCTTTGAGTGCTTCGTCGCTTGCAGCCATTGCAAATTGCGTAAAACGGTCATTTTTACGCACTTCCTTTTTTTCAAAATATAGTTCAGGATTAAATCCTTTTACTTCTGCTGCAAATTTTGTCTTAAAATTACTGGCATCAAAATGCGTAATGGCACTTACACCGCTAATGCCTTTCTGAAGTCCGTCAAGATATTCAGAAACACTATTTCCGATAGGCGTAAGAACGCCAATGCCTGTTACAACTACTCTTCTCATTGGTAATAAAAAATTAAAAAGCCTTTCAAAAAAATTGCCCTATTACAAGACTTGTAGATTACTAAAGTTTTTTGCAATAGGGCAACACTTATTAGCCAGCGTTAGCTTCCAAGAATGAAATTGCTTCGCCTACTGTCGTAATCTTTTCGGCTTGCTCATCTGGAATAGTCACGTTGAATTCTTTTTCGAATTCCATGATTAATTCTACTGTATCAAGAGAATCTGCTCCTAAATCGTTAGTGAAGCTCGCCTCTGTCGTTACTTCTGACTCATCAACGCCTAATTTATCGACGATGATTTTGGTTACTTTTTCTGAAATTGTTGACATTTTAATACTCTTTTAATTATGAGTTTGATAAATTTTGGCGCAAATATACACCTTTATACAATGTGTTCACAAATATTTGGTCTTTTTTTTCTAAAGTAAAAAAATAGTTTCGCAAATATCTTTTATATTATACGTAGTTATTTAAAAAAGGTAGCATTTTTTTAATCTTTTTCTTCTTTCTATTTTTTACCATTCAAAAAAAGCGTACCTTTGTGGCGTTTTTCAAAATTCAATATATAATATAAATGTTAACAGGCAATAATTTATACGTTCAATACGGTGACAGAATCCTTCTAAACGGTGTGAACGTAGTCATTGGAGATAGAGATAAAATCGGTTTAGTCGGGCGCAATGGTGCAGGAAAATCAACATTAATGAAAATTTTGTCGGGTTATGCCAATCCGCAACAAGGACAAATCGCTCGTCCTGGTAGCTCCACGATTGGTTATTTGCACCAAGACATGATGTTGCCAAAAGGTAAAACAGTGATGGATGAAGCCTTAACGGCTTTTGAAGAATTGAAAAAAATGGAAGACAAACTTGCCCAAATTGAGCAAGAAGTAACAGAACGCACTGACTACGAAACAGATGCCTACATGGACTTGTTGGAAGAACTGGCGAATCTTTCTGACCGTTTTACCTACATGGACGGAGATACAATGCAAGCGCAAGCGGAAAAAGTACTTTCTGGTTTAGGTTTTAAGTCAAAAGATATGTGGCGATTGACCGATGAGTTTTCGGGCGGTTGGCAAATGCGGATTGAATTGGCAAAAATGTTGTTGCAAAAACCAACGTATATCCTACTTGATGAGCCGACGAATCACTTGGATATTGAATCAATTATTTGGTTGGAAAATTTCTTGAAAGATTACGCTGGCGCAGTGATTGTGATTTCGCACGATAAGCAATTTTTGAACAATGTAACGACCCGTACAGTTGAGATTGAACTCGGAAGATTGCACGATTATAAGGCAAGTTATTCAAAATATGTAGAGTTACGCACGGAACGTCGTGCTTTGATGCAAAATGCTTTTGACAATCAGCAACGTGTGATTGCTCAAAAAGAGCGTACCATTGAGCGTTTTAAGGCAAAAGCAAACAAAGCGGCAATGGCTCAATCTATGATGAAGCAATTGGACAAAATGGATAGGGTAGAGCTTGACGAAGAAGATATTGCAGCTATGAAAATCCGTTTTCCAGAGCCGCCACGTTCTGGTCAAGTGCCGATTGATGCAAAAGATATTAAGAAAAATTATGGTGATTTACACGTGTTGAGTGGTGTGGACATTAGAATGGATAGAGGTGACAGGGTTGCTTTTGTCGGTCAAAATGGTCAAGGGAAAACAACATTAGCAAAGATTTTGGTTGAGTCGGAAGAAGCGTCAAGCGGAACAGTCGTCATTGGTCACAATGTCAATATTGGCTATTATGCACAAAATCAGGCAGAAACTTTGCATAGAGAATTGACGGTTTTACAAACAGCAGAACAGATTTCACCGCCAGAAATGCGTACAAGATTGCGCAGTATTTTGGGTTGTTTTATGTTTAGCGGTGGTGATGTGGACAAAAAAGTATCTGTACTTTCGGGTGGAGAAAGAGCTCGTTTGGCATTGGCTTGTATGTTGTTGCGTCCGATTAATTTGTTGGTACTCGATGAGCCGACGAATCACTTGGATATGCTTTCAAAAGACGTACTCAAGCAAGCCGTTATGGAATATGAAGGCTCGCTGATTATCGTTTCGCATGACCGTGATTTCTTAGCTGGTTTGACAACAAAAACGTATGAGTTCCGTGACAAACAAATTTTTGAACACTTAGGTGATGTCAATTATTTCTTGGAAAAACGCCAATTGGACAATATGCGTGATGTCGAAATGGCGAACAAAGCAAGTAAAAACAAACCTGCGGCAACGCTTTCTTTAGATGAGTCCGCTAAAAAAGAATTGCAGAAAAAAGTACAAAATACAGAACGAAAAATCAGCGATTTGGAAAAGCAAATTGCCAATTTTGAAAAATTAATGGGAGAAGCTGATTTTTATCAAAAACCTGACGCTCAAAAACAAATGGACGCTTACAAAAAATTGAAAAGTGATTTAGATGTTGTGGTTGCTGAATGGGAAGAAGCAAGTATGATGTTAGAGGCTTAAATTACTATTTTTTTGATATTCCGTATAAAAATATTAAATTCGATTTTAAGTCACCTATTTTTGATTTTGTCAAAAATAGGTGACTTTTTTATTGTTAAAAAACTTAAGAGCCTAACTACGTATAAAATTAAAACAAAGTTTTAATAAAATCAGTGAAATTTGATTTAATTATTGCATTGTGATTAGTGAAAATTAGTAAAATTAGAGAAAATTCGTGTTTAAAAAATACACTAAGTTACTAAAAAACAATGATTTATTTGTGAAATTATTTTGTTTTATAAGTGTAAAAAATAAAATAACAATGTCACAAAATTGATTTTTTTAGTGTATATTTTTTGTTTAAAAATAAATAGGTTTGTGATTAGAATTTTTATTTTAAGAAACAAACCAAACTTATGCAAAAAATATACACACAACTTTGTTGTGCGCTGTGTTGCCTATTATTTTCAATGAATGTAATGACAGCACAAACAACAACTTGTACAGCACCTACCTTAAGCAGTTTAGTGATTGACAGTACCAGCTTAAAACTTGGCTGGTTGGCAACAATTGATGCAACTTATGAGTTGCAATATACAGCTTCTCCGTCTGTTGCAACAAGTATTTGGACAACCGTTCCCGTAAGCACTAATCCTACCAATATCAACAATCTAAGTAAATGTAAAGAATATGTTTTGCGCCTTCGTATGAAATGTACGAATGGTGTTTTTAGCGATTGGATTTATAAAACAGCAAAAACTTCTGGTTGTGTAAAGGTATTGCCATGTGCGTTGCCAGTTTGTAGCAGCAGTGTTGATAGCACAAGCATTACTATTGCTTGGAACGCAATTGTAGGTTCTACTTATGAAGTACAATACACCGTTTCGCCTGCAACAACGACAAGTCTTTGGTCAAATGTTGCGACAAGTAGCAATCCAGCAAACATTTCAGGATTAAGTAAGTGTAAAGAATATACTTTCCGTATTCGTGCCAAATGCAGTTCTGGTTTGTTGAGCAATTGGGTCTATAAAACAACAAAAACAACGGGTTGTAAAATTGTAGTTTCTTGTCCAACGCCATATTTTATAGATATGATTCCTGACACTAACCGTATCGCTTTGACATGGCCTTCTTCCATGCCAAATGTTGAAGTTCAATATACGGCAGCACCGATAAGCTCGACAAGTATTTGGTCTAACATTGTTGTTACAGGCAACCCTTTGATTGTTACAGGTCTATCAAAATGCAAAGAATACAGTTTCCGTATTAGAGCAAAATGTATCAATGGTGTATATAGTTCATGGACAATTAAAAATGCTAAAACAACGGGTTGTGCCGTAGTGCCGCAGTGTTATGTACCATATTTCAGTAATATTATCCCTGATACGACCAATGTTAAAGTAACTTGGGGAACAGTTTTAGCTGGAACTGCCATTGAAATGCAATATACTTTGACCCCTATGTTGGCAACAAGTGTATGGACATCAGTGAATGTAACAAGCAGTCCAATGACGATTAGCGGCTTGTCAAAATGCAAAGAATATGCCATTCGGATTCGTTCAAAATGTGCCAACAATACATTTAGCAGTTGGATAACTCAAACAACAAAGACAACGGGTTGTCAAGGAATCTATACTTGTCTTGCGCCATTTTTCACCAATACTTTGATAGATAGTACTTCTGGAAAAGTTGGTTGGTCTGTTAATAACACAGGAGCAATTGTTGAAATGCAATATACCTCAGCACCATCTTCGGCAACGAGTGCATGGACATCTGTGGCTTCTGTCGCTAATCCAATGACAATCAATGGGTTATCAAAATGTAAGGAATATGAAATTCGTATTCGTGTGAAATGTACGAACAACAATCTCAGCCCTTGGGTATCAAAAATTGTGAAAACAACGGGTTGCGGTTCAACACCGTTTCCTTGTACTTCTCCTGTGGCATTGACAGCCGTTCCAGATTCTACAAGTATGATTTTGGGCTGGGTTGCCAACGCTGGCATAACCTATGAGTTGGCTTACGCACTTGCGCCAGCCAACTTGACAACAAGCGTTTGGACACCTATCTCAACTACAAACGGTAATCCATACAAACTTTTGGGTTTGAAAAAATGTACAGAATACACCTTCCGTTTTAGAGCAAAATGCACCAATGGCGTATTTGGAAATTGGTTGCTTAAAACCGTCAAAACAAAAGGTTGCGCTACTTTAACTTGCGCAAGACCGACCAATTTAAAGGCAGTTCCTGATTCAAATTCTGTTGTTTTATCTTGGTTAGGAGCTTCTGATGCAACTTATTTTGTAGAGTGTACGGTTTCGCCAGTGACTTCTACAAGTATTTGGAAAACCTTGGGTGGAATTAGCAATCCAATGACGGTCAAAAGTTTAGCAAAATGCAAAGCGTATGTTTTTAGAGTGCGTACCATTTGTAGCCCTAATTCACTAAGCGATTGGACTTTGATTACTACAAAAACAACGGGTTGTGTAGCATTGACACCTTGTCCAACACCATATTTGTTAGAAAGTACGCCAATTGTAGGCGGTGTAGCATTGAGTTGGGTAGGAACAGGTGTAGAATACGAGGTTCGTTACAGCAAAAAAACAGCAGGAACAGTACTTTGGACAAACATGGCAGGCATCAGCACTTCGTCTTATACAATTACCAACTTGGAGGCTTGCGTATTTTATGCTTGGCAAGTACGTACAAAATGTCAGGCAGGAAATTGGAGCGATTGGTCAGCGTCTTATGTTTTTGAAACGGGCGGCTGCAATAACCGCATTGCAAAAATACTTTCAGTCTATCCAAATCCTGGTGCTTACTTGAATGTAGATTATACCATTTCAGAAGCGGGCGATGTAGCAATGAGTTTGACCAATTTACAAGGAAAAATCGTTGCCAATTATCCTTTGGGTAAAAAAGAAATAGGAACGCACCTCGTCAATTTTGATAATTTAACAATGCCAGCAGGTGTTTATGTACTGGCTATTTCTATCAATGGTGTCAAAAAAGAAGTACAACGTTGGGTAAAAACAACGGATTGAAATCCTGACAAACTACGCAGTATAGGAACACTGATTGGACTGATTTTTATGATTTATCATGTTTGCTTATAGTAAAATCTTGACGAATCTTGAAAATCAGTCCAATCAGTGTTCTATTTTTGTATAGAATATTTGTTTTTTAATCAAAAATCAATATGTTTGCATTTCTTTTAGTAAAAAATTCTTAAAAAATGAAATGTCCAAATTGTAGTGAGTTTTTAGTAATGATTATTTAGAAATTGATGTTATCTTTTGAGCAAACTAAAATTGTCTTTATGATAGATAGTTTTTATTTTGTCCTTTTCAAAAAAAGAGTTAGTTTTGTCTAAAATTTAGAAAATGATAGATATTTTTATTGATGCACTTACTAACTCTGTAATAAATCGACAAACGGAGGAGGTATTTCAAACAGAAATAAAGGAAGTTCTCGTTCATGAATTAGATGATACGATTAGTTGGAATTTTAATTGGAAACAAGAGCTTCGGCAATCATTAGTCTTTAAAGTTACAACCACAGCTACACCAAACCTTATTGAAGGCTTGGTTAGTTTAGAAATACGCCAAGGCTTTGTGTTTGTTTCTCTTGTAGAAAATGCTCCTCATAACATTGGAAAAAATGGAGTTTATGTTGGTGTGGCAGGAAATTTATTTGCATTTGCTTGCCAATTATCACTGAACAAAGGATATGGAGGATATGTTTCTTTTGTAGCAAAAACTGAGTTAATAGAGCATTATAAAAAAATGTTATCTGCGGAGATTCTTTTTGGAAAAAACATGGTTATAAAAGAAGATGCCGCCTTAAATTTAATTCAAAAATACTTTAACTAATCTTTGTGATGGGTAATGAAACTAAAAACTTAATGCTTGACAATGAGCCAAATCTTATTGTTGAGCCTTATCATCTCAATGAAGAGGAAGCTGCCTTAATCGCAGCACATATTAAGCGTTTAAAACGAAATAATCGCCGTAGAGTTCTGTATGCTCAAAAACAACGTCAAGCAGCATAGCGCAGTAATTAATTTCCTTTGAATTATATTTGTAAAACGTGTTCAATAGCTTCTGATAGGTAGTTTTTTATTCTTTCTTTTCAAAAAAATTGTAACTTTGTCTAAAATTCTTAAAAAATGAAATGTCCAAATTGTAGTGAGTTTTTAGTAATGGCAGACAAAAATGGCGTAGAAATAGACTACTGCCCAAAATGCCGAGGTATTTGGTTGGACAAAGGCGAACTTGAAAAAATAATGGAACGCACCAATCAACATTATACCAACAGAGATAATTATGAACGTGATTACCACGGTCAAGACAAATATCAAGGCAATCATAATGAAAAACATTATGACAAAAGCCATGATAAAAGTTATGTTCCTCGACACGACGATGCACATTATCCGCACAAAAAGAAAAAATCATTCTTTGATGATTTCTTCGATTTCGATTGAAAATAATTTGCATAAAAAAACCGTTCTACTCCTACAAGTAAAACGGTTTTTTTTATGCAAAAAGCAAAATAATAAAGGAATTGTCTAATTTAAAAAACGCTACAACGCTCTTACTTTCCTACTATCTTACTCTCTCTTAATATTTATACACTCTTTTCTTATCATCACCTGCGCCAGCGAATTTTCCGCCACCGCCATATTTCTTATCATCTTTTTTACGGTCTTTTTTTCCGCCAAATTTTGAGTCGGAACTTTTACCGTAACCGCCGCCGCCAAAATTGAACTCACGACCACCGCCGCCACCGCCTTCTTGACGAGCATTCGCATCATCGACACGAACTTTACGACCATTTACGACCATACCACGGAACTCATCTTTTACTCTTTCTACATAAGTAGCATCAATATCAAAGTGCATATATGCTTTTTTGATGTCAATCTGACCCAAAGCAGCAGCAGGAATACTGAAATCTTTTGCGATTAAGCTGATAAATTCTTTTTTGGTCAAACCATCTAAATCTCCCAAATTCACAAACAAACGAGCCATGCCGTCTGCATTTGTGAAAACACCCTGAGAACCTTCACTTCTTTCGCTGCGCTCTCTTTTTGCTCTTGCATGAATGTTCAAATCCGCTGCATTTTTGTAATAAGAAAGGAAACGATTGAACTCCACACTTGCAAAACGCTTGATTAATTCTTCACGAGAAATATCTTGTAATTCTTCGTAAATTTTCTCCAAATACGGCTCGATTTCCGCTTGTTGTACTTGTGTTTCGTGAATACCCTTTACGATATGGAACAATTGTTTTTCACAAACTTCTTTTCCGTCAGGAATATTTTGTTTTTGGATTTTTGTTTTGATAACACGCTCAATCTGAGAAATACGACTCTCATGTTTTTGAGGAACAATCGCCATCGAAACACCCTTCTTGCCCGCACGACCTGTACGACCACTTCTGTGTGTATAAACCTCAATATCATCTGGCAAACCATAGTGAATAACGTGCGAAATATCACTAACGTCAATACCACGAGCCGCAACGTCCGTAGCAATCAACAATTGCAAACTTCCATCACGGAAACGATTCATTACACGGTCACGCTCCGTTTGAGCCAAATCACCATGCAAAGCATCAGAGTTATAACCATCACGCATCATTTGGTCAGCGATTTCTTTCGTATCAGCCTTTGTACGGCAGAAAATCAAACCAAAAATACCAGGATTACAATCCACCACACGTTTCAATGCAGCATACTGATCATCACGACGACATACATAATAGATATGTTCGATGTTTTCGTTAGACTGATTTTTTCTTCCTGTTGATAACTCAATAGGATTCGTCATATAGTTACGAGCAATACGACGAACTTCGTCAGACATTGTCGCTGAAAACAACCAAGTAGATTCCTTGTTTATAGCCTCTTTCAAGATAGTATCCAAAGCATCTTTGAAACCCATATTCAACATCTCATCTGCCTCATCTAAAACGATACGAGATAAAAATTCTAACTTTACCACACGACGCTCAATCAAATCAATCAAACGACCTGGCGTAGCAACAATAATCTGCACACCTGTTTTGATTTTTCTGATTTGAGTATCAATACTTGCACCACCATAAACGGCAGCCACTTTGTACTGATGTGCAAACTGAGAATAATTTTCCAAATCGCTCGCTACCTGAACACAAAGCTCACGAGTAGGAGAGAGAATCAGCCCTTGAATATTGCGATTGTTCGGGTCAATAAGTTGTAAAAGAGGGAGACCAAAGGCAGCAGTTTTACCTGTACCAGTTTGAGCCAAAGCGACGATGTCACTTTTGGTCGTTAGAGCAGTAGGAATTACCAATTCCTGAACGGGAGTAGGCGTTTCAAAACCAAGCGTTTCGATGCCTTTTAATAGATCTTCATCAAGACCTAAATCTTTAAATGTTGCCATTGCAATTAAATTTTTGTTATACACTACGAGTAGATGAAGGAAAATGTAAGGAATCGCTGAAAAATTAAAATCTTTCGTTTCCTAAAGTATTCCTGACTTGGCTTGACCTTACATCTATTACCCTTCCGAAAAGAGCTTATCGCACTATAATTAAAAAAAATTTAAATTAATAAATAAACATAACCAAACAGTTAGCCTAAATACTTATATTGCTCAAAAGAGCAAAATGCAATGTCAAACGCCACAAAACACGCTACTTTTAGTGTGTTGTTATAAAAGTGCCACAAAGGTACGCTTTTTTTTAATACCAAATTATATTTGGATAAAATATTTTATTTTTTATAAAAATATTTTAGTTAAATATAATAAAAATAACACGTTAAATAATAAAAATATCAATATTGAATCTTACTTTTGTATATTCATTCAAAACAAAAGTCAAGGGTTTGTTCATTTGTCAAAATTTTTAACCATGAAAATTTTTTTAAAAAAAGTTGTATTATTTTTGTTTTGTTTTCAATATCTAACGCTTCAAAACACTTATGCACAGCAAGCGCCGCAATATACTATATATATGTACAATCCTTACGGTGTACATCCTGCTTATGCGGGCATGGAAAACTCGTTGGTCGCTACGGGAGTAATTCGTCAGCAATGGAACAAATTACCAGCTGCTCCTTCAACACAGCAAATCAATGCTCATTTACCTTTTAACATGATCAATAGTGGTTTTGGCATTAATATTGAAAACGATAAGGCAGGTGTTGCGCAAACGCTATCGGCTGCGCTTACCTATGCGTATCATTTTCGTCTAAATAAAAAAGGTGTACTTTCATTGGCACTTAATGGTGGTTTTCTACAGCAAACAATCAATGGAGGTGAGATAAAAACACCTTCTGGAACATACAATGGAAACATTGTAGATCATAAAGATAAGATTTTGTTCTTAGGTCAGGAGTCAGGACAAGCTCCATTATTTGACGCAAGCCTATTTTTTCAGCAAAATAAAGTCAAAATTGGTTTTACGGCAAAAAATTTGCTTGGACAAACAATAAATTACGCAATTAATAGTAACAAAATTCGTTTGTTTAAAAATTATTTATTTACCTTTGCAACCGATTTGGAATTAAATAGTAACTTTTTGTTAAAACCTTCGTTATTGATACGTTCAGACTTGGTTCAAACACAAAGCGAGCTTAGTGTAATGGGCGAAATCAATCAAAAGTTTTCATTAGGTGCTTCGATTAGGGGTTATAACAAAAATACCAACGACGCAGTTGCCATCATAGGTGGAATTAGATTAAATGACGCTTATACTTTGTATTACAGTTATGATATAACATTATCTTCTTTAAAAAACTATAATACAGGGTCACATGAACTCTTGTTTAGGTATAATTTGGGAAGGGAAATAGGAAAAGGGCAAGCCGCTAAAATTATATACAATCCTCGATATTATTAATTACAATTAATTAAGAGTTATTAAAGACTGTTTTGTATTCAATTGACTAAAAATTTTTTTTTTTGTAAAAAAAATGTAAAAAAATAAAAGTTAAAATTCTACATACGTATAATATTCTACCTCAATAAGTAGTTTAAATAAAAGAAAACTACTACTCCATGATTTAGCCAAAAAAATCAAAAAACTTATCCAAATAAAGAAAAATCGTATAATAAAATTATTACGAGTGTTAAATTTATAATTTTCCTCTAAAAAAAGAGGTCAATCTTTGTTTTAAATATTAAACCTTTTATATTTACGCCACTTTTTAAATAACTAAGAAGACGTAACAAAAATTAAGGCAAGTAAACTTAGGTGCTAACAATGAAGAATGTACTAAAAACGCTTTGTGCGCTTTCACTTTTTTCTATCCTAATCGCTTCGTGCGGAAGAAAAGAAGACGGACAACTTACTGGTGTCCAAGACCGTCCGAAATGGAAGGGTATTAATCCTTATGGTATGGTCTATATCCCATCGAATACTTTGTATATCGGTGCTGGTGATGAAGACCTAAGTAGCACTTACGTGCAGCGTCCAAAATCAATCTCCATCCAAGGATTTTTCATGGATGATACAGAGATTACCAACAACGAATACCGTCAGTTTGTGGACTGGGTTCGGGACTCTCTTGCTCATACCATGCTTGACCACTTCACTGAAGATGAGAGTGGCGAAGGTCAGCACATCGACTGGGAACAAGAAATTGATTGGTCTGACGAAACATTGGTTGATCTTTACTACCAAGGTGCGGACAAGTTCGCTGGTCGTAAAGAATTTAATGTCAATAAATTTGAGTATGAATACCAATGGATGGACTGGCGTCGTGCTGCGAATGATCGCACTGCTCCTCGTACCAAGTACATCAAAAAGGACAAAGTGAAAATCTATCCCGATACAATGGTATGGATTCGTGACTTTGCTTATTCATACAATGAGCCAATGACACGTAACTATTTCTGGCATCCAGCATTTGATGATTATCCAGTAGTAGGTGTGAATTGGAAAATGGCTAATGCTTTCTGTTACTGGCGTACACAGCTTTGGAATATGTACTCAAAAGGTCCAGTTTCTGAAGATTTCCGTTTGCCTACAGAACATGAGTGGGAATACGCAGCACGTGGTGGTCACGAATTAGCACCATATCCTTGGGGCGGTTACTACTTACGTAATGCTAAAGGTTGTTTGTTAGCAAACTTCAAACCTGGTCGTGGTAATTATCCAGAAGATGGTGGTCAATACACTGTTCGTGCTGATGCTTACTATCCAAATGACTTTGGTTTATTCAACATGGCAGGAAACGTATCTGAGTGGACAAGTTCTGCTTACTACGAAAATGCTTATAACTTCGTACACGATTTGAATCCTGATATTCGTTACGATGCAAAGTCTGATGATCCTGATGCTTACAAGCGTAAGGTAATTCGTGGCGGTTCTTGGAAAGACATAGGACACTTTCTTCAAACAGGTGTTCGTAACTGGGATTACCAAGATACAACAAAATCATACATTGGTTTCCGTTGTGCATTGACGTTCTTAGGTCGTTCAATCAACGATTTTTAGTCAAAATCAAAATAATTTTTATAGAATAGAGAAAAAGGGTATAGAGTAGCACGTTTCGATTCGTTCTGCTCCTCTATACTCAATGCTCTACTCACCGTAAATAAGCGTCAAAGAAAATAGAAACAATTGATTGCTTAGATACATATAATAAACAAACCCTATTGTATAATTAACTTTAAATTTGTAAAAAATGAGTTTTGTAAAATCGAAAGGTTTCAAGTATCTTAAAAACTTAATTATTGGTGTTGGTGCAGCTGTAGTATTGTTAGGCGCACTTTTCAAAATCGAAAGCTGGCCTTATGCAACAGAAATGCTTACAGCGGGTCTTATCACGGAAGCTGGTCTTTTCTTGATGTTGGGTATCTTAGGTCCTGATAAGGATTACTATTGGGATAAATTATACCCAGGATTAGATGAGTACGATTCTAAAATGGCTCCAATCACTGCGGGTGGTGGTAGTGTACAAGCTGCTGCTTTACCAGGTTTGAATGGTGAAGTTGTAGAAGGTAAATTAACGGGTATGTTATCTGAGTTACAAGTAATGTCAAAGAGTATGTCTTCTTTGAAAGCATTACAAGATGCAGATTTCTCTGGTACTTCTGACCAAATCAAGCAAATGAATGTATTTTATAGCAAAATTTCAGAAGCAATGGCTAACATGGCTGATGCGTCTGAAGATACAAAAGCATTCAAATCTCAAATGGCTGCATTGTCAAATAGTATGACTACTATGAACGCTTCTTATGGTAACATGGCTGCAACAATGACAAACATGAGTGATGCAATGAACGATACAAAAGCATTCAAAGAGCAAATGGCTTCATTGTCTAAAAACATGGGTTCTTTGAACTCTGTTTATGGCGGTATGTTGTCTGCTATGTCTGGTGGTGTACGTTAATCAACAGCAAAATCTGTAAAGTTCAATTCAAGTTTTTTTTAATCAAAAATAAATGAATTGTACTTTTAATCAAAAATAATTTTCTTAAAAAATTAAAAATAAGATAAAGATATGTCAATTCCTAAGGAACCGCGACAGCTGATGATTAACCTGATGTACTTGGTACTCACAGCACTACTCGCGCTCAACGTTTCGGCGGAGATTATCAATGCTTTTTTCTCTCTAAATAAAGGTATCAAAAGTTCTAATGCTATTGTTGATACTTCAAATGGAAGTTTGAAAACTGCTATTGATACACAAGTCAAAGCCTATAATAATGCTGCTAATCAAGGATACCAATCTAGTGCTGTAAAGGCAATGGAAATCTCAAAAGGATTTTGTGATTATATCACAGGAATCACTAATGAAATGATAACAGCTGCTGGCGGACCTAATCCGAAATATTCAGACGGTCGTCCTGTTCGTTACAAAGATAAAGATGTTACAACGAATATGTTTATCAATCAGCCTAAAGGTGCTGAGGTAGAAGCAAAAATCAAAGAAACTCGTGCTGCTTTATTAGCGACAATTAGCAATCCTGCGGATCGTGCTAAAATCGAAGCAAGTATGCCATTGAGTGTTGAAGAATTACCATCTGATACAAAAGCAAAAAATTGGGTTGAGTATAAGTTTAAGCAAATGCCCGTAGCGGCAATAATGCCTTTCTTTACAAAATTACAAGCAGATGCTAAATCTTCTGAAACTGCAATTCTTAACTATGTTGCAGAAAAAGTAGGTGGTACAGAAATCAAGTTCGACCAATTCTTGGTAGCGATTTCACCAAACAATGGTTATGTAATTAAAGGTGAAAAATTTACTGCTGATGTAGCGTTAGCTGCGTTTAGCTCTAACCCAGGTGCAGGTGTTTCTATCACAGTAAATGGTCAAGGTCTTGCTGTTAAGGAAGGTATTGGTCACTACGAAACTACTGCAAATACACTTGGAAAACAAACTGTAACAGCTACAGCTTCAATCAAGAACCCTTTAACAGGTGAAGTAAAATCTGCAAAAAAAGAATTTACTTACGAAGTAGGACAGCGTTCAGTTGCATTGTCTGCGGATAAGATGAATGTTGTATATATAGGTGTTGATAATCCAATATCAGTTGCGGCGGCGGGTGTATCTTCTAATGATTTGAGAGTATCTTCTAATGATATGACCATTTCAGGAAGTGCTGGAAAATATACAGCTCGTGCTACTAAGCAAAACATGAATGCAAGCATTAATGTTTCTGCGGGTAGTTTGAGTCAGTCTTTTCCTTTCCGTATTAAGCGTATTCCTGACCCAGTAGCACAATTGCCTTTGCCTCAAGGTGGAAAGGGTGGTCCTATCGGAAATGGTACATTTAAAGCGATTAGTGGTTTGGTAGCGATGTTAGATAATTTTGATTTCGATGCAAAATGTTCTATCCAAAGTTATAACTTTACCTATTTGGCAAAGCGTCAAGACCCAGTTTTGATTCCAAACCAAGGTGGCTCTTACAATGGTAGTGTTTCATCTGCTGTTCAGAAAGCTAAACCAGGCGATACTTACTATTTTGATGAGATTAAAGCTCGTTGCCCGGGTGATGATGCTGGACGTCCAATCAACTCATTGGTATTTACTATTAAATAATCTTAATATTGAAATAAGTACAGTTGTCAGTGCGTTTTAGTAAGATATTTTTTATTGAAAAAATTGACAACTGTATTATTTAGGTTTTTAAACCAAATTAAATTAAAATTTTATATCATGCGAATTCTGAAATTGCTTTGTATTTTTTCAATGGTAGCATTTGCTAATACAGCATTTGCGCAACAGCCAGAAGAAGTCAAAACGGAATCCAGTGACCCAACGGATGTGAAAAAACCATTGGATGGTGTTGTGGAGAAAAAATTAATCTCTGAACGTCCTGTCTTGGCTTATGATCCTATCCGTGAAGCGGATATTTTTTGGGAAAGACGTGTATGGAGAGTAATTGATGTTCGTGAAAAAGTGAACTTAACTTTTACTTATCCAGAAAATCCTTTTTTCAAGATTATTAATGATTCAGCTATCAAAGGTGATATCAGTGCTTACTCTACTGAAGATGACAAATTCTCTAAGTTATTAACGAAGGAAGAAGTTGCTACAATGGGTGCAAGTGTTGATACTATCGTAACTTTTGATCCTGAAACGTATGAAGAAAAACGCCAAATTGTGCGTAACGAAATCAACTGGGAGAACGTTAAGCAATTCAGAGTGAAAGAAGTTTGGTTCTTTGATAAAGAATCATCTACACTTCAAGTTCGCATCTTGGGTCTTGCTCCGCTAATTGATGAGTACGATGACAATGGTAACTTCAAATACACTCGTCCGATGTACTGGATTTATTACCCTGATTGCCGTACTTTATTGGCACGTCACAAGGTATTTAACCTTTCAAACAACGATGCGAGTCCTATTACTTGGGAAGATTTGTTAGAACAACGTTTCTTTTCAAGCTACATCATTAAGGAATCTAACGTTTATGACCGTAAAATCGAAGAATATGCTACTGGCGTAGATATGCTTTTAGAAGGCGAAAAAATCAAAAATGAGATTTTCCACTTCGAGCATGACTTGTGGTCATACTAAAATTAAGACCTTTCTAATTTTTATAAACTAGAAAATTCTAAAAACGCTTCATTTTTGCATTGCAAAAATGAAGCGTTTTTTATTTTTTAAAAAATTTAATCTTTACCTTTGCAAAAAATAAATTATATGGAAGATTGGGAAATAGAATTTGAATGGTTAAAAGTTCGTCATTATGTCAAAGATGGTATGAAAAAAGATGAGTTACCTGATCTTAATACTATTTTATTGCTCATGGGCGTACAAGAATATGGTCGAGTAAAAGCATCTTTTACCAAGGAGGAAAAGCAAGATTTGATGCACATTGCAGTTTGTCGTTTGTTGAGTAGCGATGGGTATTATGAGTTTGTTGGGCGAGATGCAGATGGATGGCCTCACTGGAAGCAAACATTGAGCCTTGATGTAAAGGGAATCACGTCACAAGAGCGATTTTTAAAAGAAAAAATTATACAATATTTTAAAGAAGAGGAGCGAATTTAAAAAAAATGTGTATTTTTGAGGTGAGAAAACTTTTTTACATCACAAACATACACACTTGACTCATGACTGAATGGCTCAAAGATTTTTTCTATTACACACCTACGGAAAGGCGTGGCTACGTGGCGATGCTTTCTATTATTCTTATTGGCAGAGGTCTGCCAGCATTGTACCCTTATTTTTACAAACCTTTTGAACAGGATAAACTTGATTTGGTGCAGGCTTCAAAAAATGCTGCGGAATACAAAGCACTGTTTAAAAAAAACAGAGCGTACGGAATCTACACACAATGTAGAGGACGACGAAAAGGAGTTTCGTGCATATCGCCCATTTCCGTTTAATCCAAATACGGCTACAAAAGAAGATTTTGTTCGTTTGGGATTGATGGAAAAAACAGCAAATACCATCGTTCATTATCGAGAAAAAGGTGGTAAATTCTATAAATCAGAAGATTTTAAACGGATTTGGGGTTTAGCAAATTCGGATTATGAGCGTTTGAAGGAGTATATGAATTTTGAAACGCTTGCTTATCGAAAGAAAAAAGATAACAAAGGCAACGAAGTGGAAGAAGTTATTCCAGAATATTTTAATTTTAATCCCAATTCAGCTCCGATTGATGATTTGCTTCGGTTGGGAATTCCGAAGAGGACGGCTTATATTCTGATTAATTTTAGAGAGAAAGGAGCTTTTTTTAAGAAAAAAGAAGATTTGAAAAAAATCTATGGTATGACAGACAGTATTTATGCTGCCTTAGCACCTTTTATTGTGTTAGACGGTAGTAAGCCTGTGACAGCAGGCGGTGCAACGGTGACATCAAATGTAGCTTCTACAACAGAGAATCCTACAAATATTGTGAGTCCGACAAGTGTTGTTGCTACGAATACATCGGGCAATATTCCAACCAATCTACCAAATGCTTATACGACTACGAGTTCTAAGCGTTTTCCTGCGGCTGCGATTCCAACCATTGATGTGAATAAAGCAACGGAGGAAGATTGGGTTAAATTGCCAGGTATTGGAAACGGTTATGCGAGGAAAATCTTGAATTTTAGAACAAAATTAGGCGGCTTTTATTCGATAGAGCAAATCAAAGAAACGTATGGTTTGCCAGATAGTACTTTTCAAAAAGCAAAAAATTACTTGGTTTTGTCACCAATTTCAAAGAAAATCAATATTAATTCCGTAACAGTAGAGGAGTTGAAGACACATCCTTGTTTTAGATGGCAGTATGTGAATATTATTACAAATTATCGGGCGCAGCACGACGGAAAAATTGCCAATTTGGAAGAATTGAAGAAAATACAAGGAATTCCACCTGATGTTTTAGAGAAAATGAAGCCGTATTTAGAATTTTGATAAAAAAAATCGTTAAAATGTACTTTTTATGGTTAAAAATCCGTTAATCATCTAACGTTTTTGATTTTTTTTACGTCATTAATAATATAAATATTTTCACCAATGATAGGGTATATTTTTTATGGTATTAAAAAATTACTCTTTAAAACTATTAACTGATTTATGAATAAGAAACTTTTTTTTCTACCTTTTTTCTTGCTAACATTTAGCTTTTTTGCAACGGCTCAGAAAGTTGCTGTTATTGATATTGCAAAAATTATGGAGGCTGTTCCTGAATACAAAACGGCAAATGATGATTTGGATAAAACAGCCAATAAATGGCGTCAAGAAATTGCTCAAGAAAACGATAAGCTCAAAGGGCTTTTCAATAAATACAATGCAGAGCAAGTGCTTTTGACAGACGAGCAGAAAAAGCAAAAAGAAGATGAAATCATGGCAAAAGAAAAAGAAATCCGTGATATGCAGCGTGATAAATTTGGTCCAGAAGGGGCATTGTTCAAAAAACGTCAAGAACTGGTGAAGCCTATTCAAGATAGGGTCTATACGTCAATCCAAAAATATGCAGAAAGCCGTGGTTTTGATTTCATTTTTGACAAAGGTGGTAGCGCAGGATTAATTTATAACAATCCAAATTTTGATAAAACAGATGAAATTATCAAGGATTTAAAGGCCAAATAATTTATTATTGTTCGATACAACCTTTTTACCTTAAAAAATCTCTTTAAAATTCCGATTGCTATTCTATTTTTTTAATAAAAATCGTAATTAGAGATATTTTCAAAATAAAAACGGCATTTTTAATTGCTTTTTTATATTTTTGCATTTCTTTTTGAAAGTGCTGTAAAATAAAGCGTTTCGGGAAGTTATTTTATTTTTTTAATTAAAAAATCCTTGTAATCAAGGGTGAAACAACAATGAAAAAGCTAATAATTTTAACTGTATTCAGTATGTTAGTAATGGCTGCACAAGCCCAAAAATTTGGTTATTTGAACTCAGCAGCATTATTGGAGGAAATTCCAGAAGTAAAAGCTGCGAATACGTCTATCCAAACTTTTCAAGAACAAAAACAAAAATTAGGTCGTTCAAAAGTTGAGGCTTTGCAAGCGAAATACCAAAAATTAGGGGAAGACGAAAAGAAAGGCTTACTTTCTCCTAAGCAATTGCAAGATGAAGGTGCAAAATTGAAAACCGAAGAAGAAGCTATCGGTAAAATGGAGCAAGATATGGTGCAAGAAGTTGGTGCAAAACGTGAAGAATTGCTAAAACCTATCATTGATAAAGTGAATAACGCTATCAAAGATGTTGCGAAAGAGCAGGGTTTTGCTTATGTTTTTGACAGTAATGCAGGTGTATTGTTGTATGCTGACGAGAAAACAGATGTTACCAGTTTGGTGAAAGCTAAATTGGGTATTGCAACAGGAAAGTAATCGTTTTATTTGATTCACGCCAAAACGCCTTAGTTTTTTATAAAAATTAAGGCGTTTTTTTCGTTTTTTCATTAAAATTTATTTAAATTATTGAATATAACGGAATAAAATTCTACCTTTGCGGCATATTTATAAAGAATGTTAGAGCAATTATACAGCACTGCGAAATATATATTCATTTTTTTGTTTTTTTCCTTATTTTCTATTGTGTCCTCAGCGCAAGTAGGAAATAATCCTTTTGAAATTAAGAGTCAAAGGCAAATTGAGGAGGATGCTCGAAGGTCGCTAAAAGGAACAGATAATGACGACGAAAATGATGAAAACAATGTAAGCGAAAACAAAACTCCCGTTAATCCTTTTGAAATTATTGCACCAGCAGCAGGGCCAGATATTGCAGCAAAAGTCATTGCGCCCATCATTCCGACGGTAACGGCTCAAACCCAGAGTTTACAAGAAAAAGGTCAGAATTTTCTTTTTTCAATCATACTTTTTGTTTTAGTGCTACTGACGGTTTTGGTAACTGTAAGCCGCAATTTGATTGGCAGAATATACCAGTCGTTTTTTAATAATGTTGTACTGAAAGCTTTGTATCGAGAGCAACGTCCAGCTTCCATCACCGTTTATACGTCACTTTATGTGATGTATTTGGTCAATCTGAGTATTTTTGTTTTTTTAGGATTATATAATTTTAATAAAATATTCAATAATAGCGAGTTTTTTACTTTATTATATTGTATTGCCGCTGTAAGCATTTTATTTATTGGAAAACATATCTTGATAAGAATGTTGTCCAATATTTTTTCCTTAAAAAAGGAATTGGGCTTGTATGCGTTCATTGTTGTTGTATTTGGTATATTAATTGGCTTAATTCTTGCACCAATTAATGTACTTTTAGCGTATGCAGAACCCGAAATCGCTCAGAAAATTGTTATCATAGGAAGTATAGTTATTATTTTTATCTATTTGTTTAGAGCATTACGTAGTTTGACATTAGTACAAAATTATATATTTTCTAATTTTTTCCATTTTTTGTTGTATCTTTGTGCCGTCGAAATCGCTCTGGTACTCTTACTATTAAAAATTATTAACGATAAAATACAGCTTTCGATTTTTTAAGAAAGTAACAACAAACTTAATCTTGTATTTTTTCGAGAAAACTTAATATGGCAACTGACACAATAGCAAAACCACAAACATCAAATTTGAAGAAAGTTCAAACTGTCCTTGTTTCCCAACCTCAACCTCAGCCGCAACTGAAATCTCCTTATGCGGATTTAGAGTCGAGGTATGGCGTAAAAGTAGATTTTCGTACGTTTATTCATGTTGAAGGCATTGAGGCGAAAGATTTTCGCAAGCAACGAGTTCGTCCTGATGAATATACAGCAATCATATTCAATAGCAAAAATGCGGTAACTCATTTTTTTAGACTTTGCGAAGAAATGCGCATCAAGATGTCTGAGGAAATCAAATATTTTTGTTTGACAGAACAAATCGCCAATTATTTACAAAAATTTATCGTTTTTCGTAAAAGAAAGGTATTTAATGGCATAAAATCTATTCAAGAATTAGGACCTTCCTTGTTGCGTCACAAAGCAAAAGAAAAATACCTTTTGCCTTGTTCTAATTTAGGTTCATTGGAGATTAGCAATTATTTGAAAGAAATCGGTCTTGAATTTCAGGAAGCAGTTATGTTTCAAACCGTTTGTAGCGATCTTTCTGATTTGAGCGACGTGACTTATGATGTTTTGGTGTTTTTTAGTCCATTGGACATCAAGTCTTTGTACGAAAATTTCCCTGATTTTAAGCAAAATGAAACCCGTATTGCGGTTAGCGGTGCGGCAACGCTTAAAGCTGCACAAGAGCATGGTTTGTTGGTGAATATTCAGACTTCTCCTGAAGTACCGTCTGTTGCTATGGCAATTGAAAATTATGTCAAGCAGGTAAATGTATAAAATAGAGTCGTAAGTCTTTTAACTTATGTATTTACGGTAGTTTATGGCATTTCAAAATGTTGATTATCTCCGTTAAAGTGATTATAATTATAAAAAAATAGCTTGTTTTGTCTGTAAAACAAGCTATTTTTTTGTTTTTAGAAATAGAAATTTCAAAAAATACCTACCTTTGTAGCAGCAAAAATAGTTTCGACCTGAGTCAAGCGTTTTAAAGTTAGAATTACGAAAATCGCCTGTTACAACAAATTTTTAGCTAAAATACTTATGCCGCAATTATCCGTTATTATTGTCAATTACAATGTCAAATACTTTTTGGAGCAAGCACTTCTCTCTGTATTTCGTGCTTCCGAAGGACTTTCGGTGGAGGTTTTTGTCGTGGATAACAACTCGAAAGATGGTTCGGTTGAAATGGTTAGAGAACGTTTCCCATCGGTACAACTCATTGCTAATCAGCAAAATACAGGTTTTGCTGTTGCCAATAATCAAGCCTATCACCAAGCAAAAGGAAAGTATATTTTGTTGCTCAATCCCGATACGGTTGTAGCAGAAGATACTTTTCAAATTTGTATTGATTTTATGGAAAAAAACGCTAAGGCAGGTGCGCTCGGTGTCCGTATGATTGATGGTAGTGGTGTATTTCTTCCTGAAAGCAAACGAGGTTTTCCTTCGCCATTTGTGGCATTTTGCAAGACCTTTGGTTTGTCTTCTTTATTTCCAAAGTCAAAAATTTTCAACCAATATTACCTTGGTCATTTGGGCGAATGGGAAACCTGTCGAGCAGATGTTTTGGCTGGTGCATTCATGTTTATGCGTGCCGAAGCCTTAGAGAAAGTCGGAATGTTGGACGAGGCATTTTTTATGTACGGTGAAGACATAGACCTTTCTTATAGAATCGTACAAGGTGGTTATGAAAATTATTACCTCCCGACCACGAGTATCATACATTACAAAGGCGAAAGTACCAAAAAAGGCAGCTTGAACTATGTGAAAACGTTTTATCAAGCCATGATTATTTTTGCAAAAAAACATTTTGAAGGAAAACAAGGGCAGTTGTTTGTTGTGATGTTACAAATTGCTATTTATTTACGTGCTTTTATAACGCTTTTTTCTAATTTTCTAAAAAATTGGTCATTGCCACTTATTGATGCCGCAATGCTTTTTGGAGGAATGTATTTTTTGAAAGATTATTGGGCGATTTCTCGTTTTGGTGATTCGCATTATTACCAAGCGTCTTTTTTTAGCTTTAATGTGCCATTGTATATTATGGGCTGGTTGTCGAGTGTTTATTTTTATGGTGCTTATGACAAAAATGCGAATGTAACAATGGTGGTCAAAGGACTCTCAATGGGTTCTATCTTGTTGATGGCAGTTTATGGATTATTGCCAGCGGAATACCGTTCTTCTCGAATGTTGTTGTTACTGGGTTCTGTTTGGGCGATGGTTTCTATGTTGAGTTTGCGTTTTTTATTGCATTTTTTGCAGCATAAAAATTTTAATTTTACGGCTAAAAAAGAGGAAAATATAGCGATTGTTGCTGAAATAGGGG
This sequence comes from Saprospiraceae bacterium, assembly GCA_043777755.1. GTDB lineage: Bacteria > Bacteroidota > Bacteroidia > Chitinophagales > Saprospiraceae > CANHEE01. Next base: position 5,001 of record JAYWHK010000058.1, on the reverse strand, counting down.
AGAGTGAGCGTATTCGGCAACTTATGTTTAGGGCGCAGGTAAAAAAGAATTTTATAGGCACAATTTCGCCTAAAGATATTTTAGTTCACAAGGAATATATTGGCGATTGTAGGTTGTTGCCGATTTTGGTGAAATCGTATGGCATTGACGAAATTATTTTTTGCAGTAAAGACATTAGCGCAAAAAAAGTAATAGATTTAATGGCATTGCTTGGTAATCGCATTGCCTATCGAATTGTTCCTGAAGGGAGTGATAGTATCATTGGAAGCAGTTCTAAAAATGATGTTGGAGAACTTTTTAATGCAGAAGTGAGTTTTGCAATTAGTTCCGTTTCAAATAAAAGAGATAAACGTTTTTTTGATATTGTAATGGCTTTTATCTTATTGATAATCAGTCCTTTATTTGTTTTTTTTATAAAAAATAAAGTCCAATTTATACCCAATCTTATTCAGGTTTTATTTGGAAAAAAAACCATGATTTCTTATGCTTCACCAGCATTGACACTGCCTAAAATAAAGGGTGGCGTTCTTCATACGGCGATGCGTTTGCCATTGCCAATGCTGGGGAAAGAAACTTTACAGCGGATAGATTTTTTCTACGCCAAGGATTATTCTGTTCAAAAAGATATAGCTATTTTTTGGGAGCATTGGAGGAGTATTTAAATTGAACGCATAAGGAATCTTAAATAAATAACTTCCCTATTATTCTAATAATTTCAACGATAACTGCGTTGTTTTCTCCATCCAATGCGCTGCATTGAATCTCAAAAACGCCTTGTTATCCTTAAAATTATTGCGCCAAATTTAGGGAACTTATTTATTTGCGATTTCTAACGAATTTATAGTTGCACAAAAATTATCATTGATACGATGAAACGAATATATTGTCATTTTTTGGCACTTTTCAGCCTTGCTTTTGTTTATACTAAAGGCACATTACTTTCTACATTGCTGTATTTTATACCTGTCTATGCGACGGGTATGATTTTAGGTTTTTTTTCCTTATTTCTGCTTTTTATTTATTTTTTGACAAAAAATGAACATCTTGATGGTGTTTTTTCTTGGAAAAATATATTAAAAGTGAGTTTGTTGGGTACAGTATTTGGCTATATTCTACAAATTATTAATATTTTTATCTATCTGAAAATCAGGCACATACCAATTAATATTGGCGTATTTGAAGACGAGTTTTATCGCTCTGTTGTCTTTCTATTCCCTTGTTTGCTTGCTGGAGAATTGCTTTATTATGTACTGCGAAAATCATCGTGGCGCATAGTTGCTTTGAGTATTTTGGTGTTTGGTACATTTGGCTTTTATTTGAAAAATCTATTGTCTTACGAACCCAATCAAACTTATCCTAACATCGCAAAAACATCAAAAGACAAACCCAATGTGGTACTTATTTTGGCAGATGATTTGGGCTTGGGCGATTTATCTTACAACGGTCAAACGAAATATCAAACACCCAATATTGACGCATTGGCTGCGGAAGGCATCAACTTTAAAAATGCGTTTTGTTCAGCACCGATTTGTTCGCCGTCAAGGGCAGGTTTGCTGATTGGCGAATATCAACAGCGACATGGTTTTGAGCATCTAACCGATGCTTTTTCGGGACATCCTTACGCTCGGAAAGCGGATTTTACAGCCGACGGACACCAGTTGGGCAGTGCGGATACGTATTGGTGGCAAACAGAAGTGGAGCGACGAGGTCTTGATCCTTCGACTACTACGATTGCCGAATTTTTGAAAGAAGATGGCTACGCAACAGCCGCAATTGGCAAATGGCACGTAGGTGTTTTGCCTCGCTATCAGCCTCAAAATCAAGGATTTGACTATTCACTTTGTACCTATAGTGCAGGTATGTTTTACGTTACACCCAACAAAAGTGATACGGTTGCTTCCTTTTTTCATACCAATAATTTCTTTGAAAAATTGGAACATCAACTCATGGTGTACCAACTTTTTGAAAATGGAAAACCTTCAAAAAGAGATAAAGAAGTATTTACAACTGAGCTTTTTACCCAAGAAGGGCTTGATTTTATAGATCAAAATAAAGAAAATCGTTTTTTTCTTTACTTGCCTTATACGGCGGTACATGGGCCTTTTCAAGCACCAAAACGTATTTACGATAAGCTGAAAAACATTGAAAATCACGAAGAAAGGGTCTATGCTTCGATGGTCGTTTCGCTCGACGAAGCCGTAGGGCGAGTGATGCAAAAGTTAAAAGACTTGAATTTGGATGACAATACAATTGTGATTTTTACGAGTGACAATGGTGCGCCGTTGTACTTTCAAGCTGGGACAAATCAGCCTTATTATGGTGGCAAAATGAGTTGTTTTGAAGGAGGATTGCGTGTTCCTTTCGTCATGCGTTGGAAAAATCACATTACGCCTACGAGTTATGCAAAAGATGTCAGTTTGATGGACGTATTCAAAACAATCGCAGGGCTTATCCAAAAGCCAGTTCCTCAAAATGTAGCGCAAGATGGCGTTAATTTGTTGCCTTATTGGTCGGATAGCACTCAAATACCTCACAATTCCTTGTATTGGCGAGTTGGTTATGCCAAAGCAATTCACAAAGACGATTGGAAATTGGATTTTAATGAAAAAGAAGGTTTTATGAATTTGAGAAACCTCAAACTTGACCCTTACGAAACCCAAAATCTTGCTCAACAATATCCCGAGAAAGTCAGTGCATTAAAAAATGAATTGACCAATTGGGAAAAACTCCTGCAACCAAGCCATTGGCGACATAGTTTAGATGCTAAAGTGGAGGATGGCAAAGGGAAAAGGTTTTATTTCCCCTGGTAAAAGTGTGATTATATTTCTTCAAGTTTCAAAAAAGCCACTATCAAATCAACCTTGATAGTGGTTTTTTGCTTATTTTATCTTCAACGTTTTTTTCATAATTTGCTCAAAAGTCACTGTTATCCCTTCGTCGCTACTGCCTGTATCAGCGAGTTGTTTTTTCAGTTTGACATCAAGTAAAGTTTCGCCTTTGACAAGGCGGAGTAGCCATTGTGTTTTGTCAGCTTCGTTCATATCAACTACAAGTGTTTGATAATTAGGCTCTTGTTTAGTGCTTTTTATGGTAAAAGAAGCCGCTGCCGAAACTAATTTTTCATCAATTTCATAAAACTCAATAAAAGATTTGAGTGCCGAAGATGGTTTTACTAAACCAAAAGGCAAAGCGGGAAGCTCGCCTATTTCGTCGTCATCGAAATCTTCTTCGTCATCTTCTTCTTTCAAGCTCAATATTTTTAGCCAAAAAGAATAAAGGCAACTATAATCGCCCGACATGAGTTGCGCTCGTAAATCCAACAAGCTATCCAAGGCATTTTCTTCTACCCGGCCTTCAAAATCGTCGTCACAATATTCAACTACCAAAAGCACATAATCTACTGATTGTCTTATGTTTATGACAGTTTCATAGCCTGTGTAGTTGCTCCCGTCAATGCGATATGCTTGCATTGTTTTATAATCCACGCTCCCATTGGGAAAACGAAACATGAGTTTTTTTTGTCCCCAATTTGTTTGGTAGAGCATGGCATCAAAATATTCTTCCAACACTTTTTCTTCATCGTGCTTGAAACTGCCATAGCTGTAACTGACTTCTGCGCTATTCGCTGACACGTCAATGTGGCTCGATAAATTTTCTACTTCTTTTCGTTGCGCTGCACTCAAAGGTTTGTCAATGGTGCGGAAATAATAATGTTGAAATTCGGACATGGTGTGGTGTTTTAATTTTTTTGCAAAAGTAAAACTTTATTTCAATTCATAATAATTATACCCATAAATATAATTCTCAACATTCAACGTCATATCTAAAGAAAGTAAAAAATCATTGGCGGCTTCGTTTTCAGGATGCGTATAGGCTAAAATATTGGATTTTTGTAAGGTATTTTGAACATAATCAATCAGGTGCTTGACCGCTTCGGTTGCATAATATTGTTGGCGAAAAGGCGCAGCGATAGCAAAACCAATGTTAGCTCGTAGGTGGTTGTCTGCAAATGTTTCCGTACTCAAATCAAACAAATGCAACACGCCAATATACGTTTCTGTGCTTTTTAACTTTATTAAAAAATCGCAGCCGCCATGTTTTGCACTGAATTTTGCAGTTTCGCTTTCCTGAGCATATTTTTCCGCTTCTTCTTTATTTTTAAAGCGTTCATCAACATAAAGGCTTGGGTCTTGTTGAAAAAGCTCGACAAACGTTTGACTGTTTTGTATGGTTAGTAGTTCGTACTCCAGCCGTTCAGAACTTGATAACAAAGGAAAATGATGGAGTTGTTTATTGGTTTGTTGAAATTCGGACATAAAAAGAGTTTATTTTTGAGCTAAACTAAGAGTTTTTTAGATTTTCGAGGTCACAATTTGTGATGTCAAAGTTTATTCATTAGGTAAATCATTCATAACTCCAAGTATATTAAGTATGTTTTCAATAGAAGGCTTTATTTTCCTATCAGGAAAGAACCTGCTATTTATTGTTTCAAAACTTTCATGAATTCTAAAATCGTTTTCTGGACTTGGCAATTTCTGAAATTTCCTTTTCCTATTTCTTTCAATAGATAAGAAGTTTTCACACATTTCCAGTAGGTTCATCTGCGTATTAGATATCGCAAAGCTATAAAAAGTTTCTAATTCAATAACTATCAAGTCATGAACTCTATTCAATACTAAATCTTTAGCTGCTAATTTAGCTTTAAATTCATGGTTTAAATAATCTCTTATCCCTGGCATAGAATACATTTGATTTGAAATAATGAGAATTGGATAAATTACTATATTTTTTCTTTTTATTCCAAAATTTGTGAAATTATCATATTCAAAATGATTTTCATTAATGTAATGAACATGATTTAAAAGCTGCGTTACACCCTTAGGCTTTTTACCCTTTTTTTTCTCTACTCGATGTTCCAGTTTTCTAAAAACATAACATTTTTAAAAAATTTGAAAAATAATATTTTAATTTATAGCAAAATATCAATTTTTTATTTTTATA
>JAYWHK010000057.1:0-32923 GCA_043777755.1 Saprospiraceae bacterium | reverse complement strand
TCGCTTTTCTTCATTTTATATGGTATTTGAAATTTTTACAAGGATAAAAAATACATTTGTCGTATTTGCTTTTTACATTTGTGGAATTTTCGGAAATATTGTTCTAAAAGTTTATTATTGTTTGTAATTGTTGTATTGTTTTGGTTTTCAATTAGTTAGAACCATTTCAAACAATAGCAAACACTAAATAACTAAAAAAATGGTGTACTAAGTAGGCAACATTTTAACAATCCAACATTCTAACCAATACGTTACTCCTCTCTATCAAAATAAATTTTGTAAAAAGGTTTTCCTTTTTCCTCATCAAAGCCACGCTCGATAAGGTCACGACGACCTTGTACATGGATTTGGAAATTCTCGTCCAATTGAATCACATTTTTGAAAACACGGCTTGATTTTCTGACGGCTTGCTTGCTAATATCAAACTGACTTTCCAACGGAATCGCCTGATAATTGGCATATTCTGTAGTAAATTCTTTAAAAACCTCTTGTTGTTCGCTGTCTTCAAAGAGCGTAGCGGCAAAATCGTCAATTTCAAAATTTTCATTTTCTTTAAAATAAAAAGAAGAACGATTCAGCAAATCAATCTTTTCGGTGGTGTCCAAACCGAATTTTGCAGGTGCTTTTTGATTGATAAAATCACTCGCAATCGCCATGTAATGACGGGTATTAAAATAATTATCCTCTATTGGTTTAACGCCCAAAAACTGCGTCAGCCACATCGAAGCCTCATCTTTCTTTTTTATAGTATCAAAGGTCAAAAGGCGATAGCCTTCCGCTTCGTCTGCACCCAAAACCAAGGCTGCCATTGACAATTTGCCCGTCGTAATTCCTTCCATTACGCCCAACGCAAAGGCTTCCGAACTGCGCTCCACACGCAAATAAGCATCTTTTTGAATAATTTTAAAAATACCAATTGCTGGCATCATTTCCCCTTGTAATGAAACAGAATCAAACAAAACTGTAAAAAATTCCCCTCCTTTTACCTTGGGAGAAACCGAAAACTCATACATTCGTTGCGTCAAAAGTGCCGCTTGCTCAGAAAGCGATTCGGGATTCTCAAAAATCTGCATACAAGATTGATAGACAGCATTGTGGCTCAAATCTTCGTTGTGCGTAAAGTAAAAAAACTCTTCTAACTTCTCAAAGGGCTTTAAAAAACCGCTAATCAAAATCTCGTGTACGTATTCATTGACGCTCACTAAAGTAGTATTCGGAATCACAATTCCTTCGTTTAATTCCTTGTTTCCAGCCCAAGTAATTGACAAACGGACAACGTTTGTTTGAGAAAAATCTAACATATAATTTATTTTTTATTTTGTAAAATTTCCGATTTTTACATTCCAATCGCCACTTTTTTGATTTGCAAAAAAAGTTTTTAATGTAAAAACATTTGAAGGGAAAGCAATTTCTTCCCAAGGGAAATTTGCTTCGTTAAAGAATTGAATTTCAGTCGTTTCTGGTGTCAAATGCCACGTAGGTTCTACCAATTCTACCAAAAAATGAATATGAACTTGATTGATATGAGGCACTGTAAAGACACTCAAAAGACTTTTGATATTGGCATTGATTCCAGATTCTTCTTTCGCTTCTCGAAGTGCGCCTTGCTCCACCGTTTCGTTGTTTTCCATAAAGCCGCCTAGAATATTCCAAAAACCATATTGCGGCTCAATTCCTCTTCGACAAAGCATTATTTCTCCGTTCCAAATAGGCAAGCAACCAACAATCACTCTCGGATTTTGATAGTGAACCACCTCGCAATTGTCACAGACAAAACGAGGTAAATGATCTCCTTCAATATTCTTGAAAGTAACTTTTGATGCGCAATTGGAACAGTATTTCAATGCTAAATATTGTTTAAATAGTTGTAAGTCAATATTTTTTGGGTTCTTCTTAGACAAATAATGTTGGTGTATCTGCAATTAGTTTCACCCTTTTTCTCGCAATTTCGCAATATTCGGGGCTAATATCTGTACCTATATACTGTCGGCCCATTTCTGTTGCAACTCTTGCAACAGTTCCACTTCCACACATTGGGTCAAAAACAATGTCACCTTGATTAGTCCACGATTTTATATGGTCTCTAACCAATTCACAAGGAAATGGTGCTGGGTGTCCTTTTGCTTCTTGGTCTTCTTGTTTTTTGCCTACCACATATTCCCAAATATTTCCTTTTATTTTTTTGTCCTTTACAGGTTTCGCAAGTTTTTCTCTTATCTGCTCATTTTTTGAAAAATTTTTATAAGTCGTTCCATTCAATTCTAAACCTGCGTGCAAACAATCCACCATTAAGGGGTTGTGTATTTTCACTGTCCCTTTGCTAAAAACAAACATAAACTCAAATTCATTGTTGTAACGTTTCCTATAAATTTGTGGAATTGGATTTGTCTTACGAAAAATCATTGTATCGTGAAGATTGAAGCCAATTTGTTGAAAATATAATGCTTGTTTAAAACTTGTTCCTGTTTCGTTACCTTCAATAGTTGCATCGTTCACGACCCAAACAATAATACCACCTTGTTTGGTGACTCTGTATAACTCTTTTGCAATGTCTTCAAATGGAAAAACAAAGCCTTTGTAGTTTCTTAAATTATCATAAGGTGGTGAAGTAATAGTAAGGTCAATAACTTCATCATCAAATTCCTTCATTACTTCAACACAATTGCCTTCAATGATTTGGTTAATATATTTATCTAAACTCATTTTCTTTATTTTAGTGTGAATAATCCGTTGTCAGAGATTGCATTGATTGTCTTTATTCTACTTTCAATTTTGTGAACTTTGATTAATTCCTTCAATGCTTCTTTATGGCTCATTCGCATAATTTTTTCTCTTTCTTGTGCCAAAAATGTTAGTGCTTCTTCTTTTGCAATAGCAATACTCTCTGTTGCAACACCTTTTTCAATGTCCCAAAGTGGCTGAATTTTCTTTGAAAAAGAAAGAATTACTTTGTTTATTGCTAACCAATAATCAGTAGCATTTTTTGAAGGATTGAGCGCTTGAATTGTCTCAAATATTTTCTTTAAAAGTTGTTGTACTTTTGCCTGTCCTTCAACTTCTGAATAGGATAGAAGTAACGCCAAATGTGAATATGTAAATATACAAACGTTTTGAGTCGTGGCTTGTTGGTAAATTTGACTTGAAGAAGTTGGAAGTTGATAAATCGGGCAAACAACCATTGCATAAGGTTTTCCACGTTTCCAACCGTGCATTGCTTGAACTTTAAAGTCTTTTTGATTTTTAGCTGTTCGGCTTAACCTGAATGCTTTTGCATCAGCTACAAAACTATAATCTTTTGCAAATGCTTCAACGTCTGCCGCATCAGCTCTTTCTTTTAGCACTAAACTTTTAAGTCCCAATGCTGTGTAAGCCAAAGAAAGCAAACAGTCTGTATATTTTGAGTATAATTTTTCTTCGCTCGTGTCGTGTCCATAGCTTTCTGGGATATTTGCACAAAGTCGTAAATGGTCAATAAGCGAAGTATTTCCATTTTTCTTAATTTCAACTTCTAATTCTTTTTCTAACTTTTCGGCGTCATTGCCAAAGTTGCCACTCAATTTTCGGATTTCTTCAACCCAAAATTCTCGTCTTTTTATTGCTTTATCCGAAATTATTTTGTCCATTTATTATTTTTCAAATTTTGAGTTCAAAGATACTCAAATTATTAGTAAAGTTGGTTAGAATTGTTTGTTAAACTATTGAGCTTGGAACGTCTGTCTATTGGTATTACCACCAACTTTTTGATTTACAATAGTTTAAAACTATATCTTCGGAAAATTTCTCAAATGCTCAAAAACATAACCTTTTTGTTGTAAAAGTGTAACCAAACGAGCAATTTCTAACTTTTTTTGGAACATTCTTTCATGTAAAAGCAAAACGCAATGGTTTTTCACAAAAGTATCATTGTTTTTAATACGAGATTCAATATCTGCCAAAACTTCTTCTGCACTTCCTTTCGGCGCACCATTTCGGTAGCTAAATTCCCACTCAGAATCCCAACCAAAAATACGAAAACCTTTGTCTTTTAACAATGTTGCAGCATTTTTTCTTGTCGTTTGTACATTTTTTTGACGACCATTCAGCATCCAAGCGGGGCTTCCAGGAAAACGAGCAATCGAGTTGGTCAAATTCAGCGTAACAATATTTTTGTAAAAATCCATCAAAACACCATTAGGATTTTTGTAAAAATGCTCATAACGATTGTTCGCATGACTGTAGGAATGGTTGCACATTTCAATCAATGAATTGTTGCGATACTCTGCAAACTCTTTGTCAAAAGCCTTGTATTCCATATTTCTTCCAACCAAAAAAACCGTCATTTTGACATTTTTATCTTTTGCCAAATTCAGAATGTCATCTGAATAGCTCGAAGGTCCATCGTCCACCGTAAAATAGATGTATTTCGTAGATTTTGAAGGAGAATCCAAAGAAACATTCACCGTTCTGACACTATCCAAAGGCACATAATCACTTGGCACAACGTTGGTGTCTTGCGACGGATTCGTTGCTACCTTAGCATTTTCTGTTGAGAGAGAAGGCTGAGTATTTTGATTTTTTGAAAAAAACTTATCGCTCTCCGAACAAGCGAAAAAAGTTAAACTAAATGCAATGAGGTAAAGAAAACGATGTTTCATCATAGTTAATATAAAAAACAGTTACAAAAAATTTATCTAATACTGTGTTAAAAAATGGTTTAAGTATCTACTTTAATAAGTGTAAAATGCCTTATTTCACCAATATCCTATTACTTTTATGGGCTTACTTGGCTACAAAAATAATGTCTGCCAATGCTGTAAAAGGTTGTGGTTTGCCTTTAAATTCAAATGTAACTTTTAGGTCGTCAATTTTCTTATTTTTAAAATTGTCTAAATATGTGAGTATTGTTGGTTTTAAGGAATTCTGTTATGAGTTCTTTTCTAACAATTGATTTAGTTTTAAGCCATAATAATCCCATTTTGTCTTGACTAAATTCTTCTAATTTTTCACTTTCGTGTAGCTTCTTCCAATATTTAAAATCCTTCATTTACTAACTGTTGTTTATGAATATTTGAAACAATGTATTTTTTTTTAGGGCTACAAACAAATAGTATTTCTTGGCTACCCGCTACACTTCCTTTTCCACCCCTAGCATTTTGATAGGTCTTGGCTTCAATTTTTACATTTCTATATTTTGAAATTAATTTTTCAAACTCTTCAACTCCTGGATAGCTTCTGTTATTATAACTGATCAACCAATTTGGAATGTTCTCCGATAATTCAAATAATTTTTCAAACGAAGATATTACATCTCTTTTTTTGTCAAAACCACTAAAACGTTGAGGTTCATATCTTTTTATACCATTTATAAACTCTTTATCTTTCCAATATTCCGTGTAAGTTTCTAACAAATGATAAAAACCTTGATAATCAGCATGACTATCACAATAAGGTGGGTCAAAATAAGCTAAATCTACATTTTCAATATTGGGTAATAGTTCTAAAATATTTTGATTATAACTTTTGTTGTCTTGTTTATTGTCAAAAATTGAATTATTGTATTTTGGCAAAAGTTCTTCAAAAATATCGTTAATTGGTCTTACCAAACTTCTATTTCTTTTTATTCTTTCTGGGTCATTTGCATACACTAATGCCTGTGTATGTCCAAAATGTCCCATTGTTATTTTTCTTGTCATGCTGCGATTAATTACAGTATAAGCAAGTGATTGTTTAAATTCATTGTCAAGCAATGGAATGTTTGCTCTAAAATTGTCTAAAAATTCTGCCTCTTCTTTTTCAAAAAAAACGTTTGCAAAAACATCTTCAATTAGCCTAAATTCATCTTTATTAGATGCGGGTTGAGAAAGTAGTTGTAAATCGTTTGTACTTAACTTTGTGTCGTTATTTTCAATTAACGCTTTCCCTATTTGATTGTTAAAATTTAAAAAGTCATTTGTAATTACCTTATAACCAAGTTGTTTAAATAAATAAGCAACAGATTGAGAACCCGCATAAGCGTCAATTGCAGTTTTGGTGTTTTTGGGTATGAACTGATTTATCCAAGATAAAAGCGTATATTTTGCGCCCAAATATTGAGGTTCTGGAAATTGATAATTAAAATATTGATATTCTTCAAAAAGCATATTTTAAATTTCTATATTGAAATGCCACAAAATTAATCTTTTCTTATTGATTTATATAACGTACTAAATGTTTCCTGTGTCAGTTACGACATTGCGCAGATTTTACTCTTCCAGCTGTATTTTAAATTAAAATCTCCTACAAAGTTATGACAAGATTTGATTTTATTTGCCTTTTTTAATGAGAAAATAAAAAAAAACACCATTTTTTGCAACTTGGCTGGCGGCTCAGGTTTTTAGATACTTTGATACGGCAACCAATTTCCTTCCCAATCATAAAATTCCAAGCCTTTAAATTGTTTTTTGTAATCATAATGCGAAGCAATATCATGGGCATAACCCAAATAGACATATTGTTTTTGATGTTCCAAAGCGAACATAATTTCGGCTAAAAGGGTATGTAATCCTGGGCTTTTTTTAGAAAAATCAGTATCAAAAGTAGCGTAAATACTTGAAATAGAATGATTTGCAACATCGAAATAACTCATCGCATACAATTGATGATGCTCATCATATAAGGCACATTCAAGTGCCATACAAGGCACTACGCCAGGAGCTTCGCCTAAAAAATCACTTAGTTTTTCAGGAATATTGTGATGGAAACGTAGAATATGTTTTTGAAATATTGCTTCTCGTTCTGCATCAATCACAATAGCTTGGTATTTGATGCTCGTATTTTTTTCTCGACGCAACAATTTCAAATGATGTTTAGAAAAAGTAAATTTTTCCAAATTAATCCGAAGCGGTACAATATGTATCAAGGCATTTCCTTCGGGGTGAATATCCAAGCGATTCCTAAAAAAAACAGCACCAAAATGCCGCCAAGCATCAGCCAACAACATATCCATCTGTTCTGCGCTGGCATGCTTCAAAATGCCTTCTTTGAAATCTTCGAGGTAATTGGCTTTCATATAAAAAATAAGGTGAATTAAAGATTACTTATTAGGCAAAGGTGTCTATTTTTTTGCAAATATAATAATTTTGTTTGCTGAAAACAAAATCGTAGCTTTGCAAAAAAAATATGAATTTACCTTTTCGCATCGCTCGTCGTTATCTTTTTTCAAAAAAAACGACCAATGTTATCAATATCATTACGGGAATTGCAGCAGTTGGTATTGCTGTTGGTACGGCTGCACTTATTTTGGTGCTTTGCGTATTCAATGGCTTTGAAGATTTGGTATCGAGTATGATGGGGAAGTTTAATCCCGACCTAAAAGTAACGCCAACACTTGGCAAAACTTTCACGATTGATACCACTCAATTGGCGCAATTACGTAAAGTAAATGGTGTAAAAAATGTGAGTATTTCTTTGGAAGAAATCGCTTTCTTTCAATACGCAGGAACACAGGATTTTGGTGTTATCAAAGGTGTCGATAACGATTATCAAGAAGTAACCAAACTGGATTCTGCTATGAGAGAAGGGCGTTATGCTTTGCAGCGTGGCGAAAATTTTTATGGCATTGTTGGTGCTGGAATCCGTAACAAATTGGGTGTCAATGTCGATAATCCGCTCGAGCCGCTTAATATTTATATGGCAAAAAGAGAAGATGCTGGCGCACTCGAACAACAATTCAATACGGCTCAAATCATGCCTTCTGGAACATTTTCTATCCAGCAAGAGTTTGATAATCAATACATTATCACGGCATTGTCTTTGGTGCAAGGACTACTTTCGCAGCCCAATCAAGCAAGTGCTTTGGAAATAAAAATTGACCACCATGATAGCAAAAAAACGATTGCTAATGTAAAATCTATCTTAGGCGAAAAATTTTTAGTAAAAGACAAATACCAACAAAACGAAGCATTTTTGAAAATTTTAAACATTGAAAAATGGATGAGTTTTGTAATTCTGAGTTTGACAATGGTTTTGGTTGCCTTCAATTTGGTAGGCGCATTGTGGATGATTGCGATGGACAAACGCAAAGATATTTCCATTCTAAAATCCATGGGAATGTCAGATGACGATGTGAAAAAAACTTTTTTAGGCGTTGGTTTTTGGCTGATTGGTGTCGGGTTGTTGGGTGGTTTTGTAGCTTCTTTGCTGATTTATCTCCTTCACAAGCAAGTTGGGATTATTCCAATTCCCGAAGGTTTTATGGTGGATCGTTATCCTGCGGAACTTCGTATGATAGACTTTGTCATTGTTGGTGTTACCGTTTTATTGATAGGGATTTTGGCAGCAATTCCAGCTGCAATTAAAGCAAAAAATACACCAGCGATGGTGTAGAAAAATGTAAAACTTAGAAGTGTAGGTAAAATGAGCTTTAGCTCGTTGAGAATTGTACATTCTAATGTTGAAACTGCAAAATGTGTTCTGTCACGAGCTAAAGCTCATGCTACCTAAGTGTTACGAAAAAAGAATAATCACCTTGAAAAAGCACAAAAGACCACAATTTTTTGTGCTTTTTTTTATCTTTGCACCATGAAATCCATTGCTTTCCCATTTTATCTTTTTACAGCGGCTGTTGCAACAGCACTGTTGCTTCCATTTTGGTTACAAGACGGAATGTTTTTAGATGGCGTTATTTATGCAGCGGTTGCTCGGAATTTGTCGGAAGGAATTGGTGAAATCTGGCAGCCAATGTTTCATTGTAAAGTCGAAGAAATATTTTATGAACAACCAACTTTTGCATTTTGGTTGCAATCGCTGTTTTTTCGAGTCTTCGGTGACAGCATTTACGTAGAGCGTTTTTATTCCGCCATTACTTATATAATCGCCTATTTTTCAATAATTTACATTTATAAAAAAAATATTCACGCTGACAAAAAAACACTTTGGTTACCTGTTTTTTTCTATACGATTACACCATTGGTTTTTTGGTCGTATCGTCATAATATGTTGGAAAATACCATGTTGATTTTTGACCTTTGGGCGGTGTTTTTATTAGGGAAAGAGGAAAGTAAGAGAGTAGAAAATAAGAAAGTAAGAGAGTGGGAGAGTGATTTGGAAAGTAAGAAAGTACAATTTCCATCGCTGTTCACTGTTCATCGTTCACTATTCATTGTTCACTGTTCACTGTTCATTATTGGCGTGTTTTTCATTTTCCTTGCCGTGCTGACGAAAGGCGTTGTAGGACTTTTTCCTTTGGGAATATTTTTTGGACAATGGTTGATTTTGAAAAAAATAAGTTTTACAGAAATGTTAAAAAGAACATTTTTTGCAATATTTTTATTGGTTTTTCACTTCTTATTATTGTTTTATCTTTCACCAAAGGCATTTTATTTTTTTCAGCAGTACATTGATATTCAATTGCTTAGAAGTTTGAAAGGTGAAAGGGAATTGACCGATGATGGCAACCATTTTTTATTATTGATTCGACTTTTGCAAGAGCTAATTCCTATGTTTTTTATATATGGGCTTTTTAAAATCAACCTTTTTTTTAAAAATAGAAAAACCTTTTTTACAAAAAAAATTCATAGCGAGCAAGTTATTTTTTGGTTATACATTGGGCTTTCTGCATCGCTTCCTATGATGGTTAGCCCGAAACAACATTCTTATTATTTAGTACCTTCGATGCCTTATTTTGCCATCGCAGCGGCATTGCTCACAGCACATTATATTGCACCAATATTGGATTTTTTTAATGCTAAAAAAATATTAATTGTAAGTTGTATTGTGTTGCTAATCAGTGTTTTATATTCATTTTCTTTTTATAAAAAAGTGAGTCGAGATGAAGCAATGTTGTATGATATTCGATTGATGAAAAATTTGATTCCACCATGTAGTCTTATCGGCATAGACCAAATTTTTTATTCAGAATATGCAGTAGGAACGTATTTGATGCGTTATAATCATTTTGATGCCGTTATTGACGACAAAACCCAATCTTTTTTCCTTTCTGAGCGGAAACACTCTTTGATTAATGATGGTTTTGATGAAATTTTGATTGGTGAAATGAAATTTTTTAGGCTTTGGAAAAAAAAATAAGTATTTGGCTGAAATAATCAACATTTTAAAACCTTATAAACTATTGTAAATCAGTAAACTAAAAGACTTATGACTTATTGACTTACGACTACTTAATTTTGTAAATCAAGGATAAAATTGTAACTTTGTAGAAAATAATAGAAATGGCAAAGAAAAAAGAATGGCGTGAAGGCGAAATGATATTGACTTTTGGACTGAACAAAATCATCAGTCCAATTTCTCCGCTTATGGAAGAATGGCTCGACATAGCGTTGCCTCAATTTTCTGTTGGGGAACAATATATTTTTGATAATACCTATGAAAAAGGGCAGCAATTTATCTCTTCTTGGAGCGAAGAAGATTTGAAAATGAAATTTATTAGCCCTGTTTTAGAGTTAGGGAGATTGTTGGAAGATAAAAAATTTGCTTCTGGGTTTGACAAGAAATTGACTGCAAAAGTCAATGGTTATGATCTTTCTGTAAAAGCTGATTTTGTGGTTGCAAAAGGTTTGATGGATTATATGGAACGTCCATTTTTTCATTTTCAAGAGTATAAACCACAGAAAAATCCTACGGGAGATCCGATGGCTCAGTTGCTCGAAGCCTTTTTAATTGGGCAAACCAATAACAATGATAAAAAACCTTTGTATGGCTGTGAAGTGATTGGTGCAAACTGGACTTTCATGACCATGGAAGAAAATAATTACTGCATATCTACTCCTTTTATTGCAACTGATAGAAATTCTCTACTTAAAATTATTGCTATTTTACGTAAATTTAGAGAGATTTTAGAAACGAAATTATTAATTTAACAGCCGAAGCGTTCTGCGACCAAAAGTCGCTGTTACAGTTTCTTCAATATTTTTAATGAAAAAACACCACTTCAAAATCACACTTTTCCTTTCATTTATGAGCTTTTTAGCTTGTAAAACAGCGCAAACACAAGAAATCACAAAACCTGTGGAACAGTACAACACCATTGTGGACAATCCTGAACCATCAAAAGTTAGTATTCCTGTACGCATCGAAGCCTTCGAGATTGAACGCTCTGTGAACAACCGTATCAATGGCGTTTTGTACGAAGATTACAACTACAATGATGGCGACAACATGATGCTCAAACTCATGAAATCCAACTATATTAACATTTGGTTTGATGGGCAAAATATCTTCTATCGTGTGCCAGTGAGTATTTGGATGAAACGAAATCTGACACTTACCGAAGCGGAGGCAACAGGCGAAATTGCACTGAAATTCAAGACTTTCTTTAAGGTAAATCCCGATTGGAGTTTAGAAACCTACACGAATGTCGAAGGTTACGATTGGATTCAACAACCTGCCATCAAAATGGGCTTTGATTTGCCCGTGACAGGCATCGCTAACTTCGTTTTGGAAAAATACAAAGGACAATTAGGCGGTATGATTGACCAACAAGTTCGCCAATCTTTTGATTTCAAAACCAATATGCAAAACGCTTGGAATGGTATGCAAACACCATCGTTGCTATCGCCTGAGTACAAGGCTTGGCTGAAAATTACGCCAAAAAGCATTACAATGACACCGATTTATACCAAAAACAATGTTTTAAGTACGACCATTAGCGTTGATGCAATTTCGGAGGTTTTACTTGGAAAACAGCCAGCTTTTCGTACCAATAAAATATTACCAAATTATACGACAGCTTATAATTTTGACCAAAATGACTTTTTAGCAAATGTCCATACGGATATTCCTTACACGGAGGCGGATTCTATGGTCAAATTGAATTTGCTTGGAAAAGACTTTGTTCAAATGGGCAAAAAAATTGTTATAAAAGACGTTTCTCTTTATGGTCAAGGCGAGAAAATGGTTATTAAAGCTTTACTTTCTGGTGATTTTAATGGCGATGTTTACATGACAGGGATTCCAAAATACGATTCAATCAATCGCCAAATTTATATGGAAAATATGGAATTTGACCTCAGTACCAAAAATGTTTTGGCAAAAACAGCCAATTGGCTGTTTCACAAAGGATTGGTGGCAATGATGGAAAAAAATGCCAAAATTCCAATCGGTGAAAACTTAGATGCGATGAAAAATGTCATTGCTGAATCTTTGAAAAACTATACCATTACTTCTGGCGTTACGATGAAAGGAACGGTAGAAAGTTTCGATATTCAAAAAATATTCTTGACACCGAACTCTTTACAAGTCAGCCTAAATAGCAAAGGCAAATTGGATTTGATGGTCAAAGGTTTGGAGTAAATTCCTTAAACAAAAGTATGATAATTGGAATTTATAAAATCATACTTATTTTAATTTATTGAAAATCAATGTTTTACGTTTGTATTTATTTGTTTTTTATAAAATTTTTAAACTTTGTTAAACAAAACGTTAAACAAGGTGTTATACATTGTAATTTGATGTTTTTTGTTTGTTTATAGTTTGAAGGGACAGGTATAAGTACTTGTCCCTCCTTTTTTTAGCATTAAACCTTTTACACATTCCTACGTCTAATCAAGATGAAATATATCTTTTCCATTGTTTTATTTTTATGTCAATTGTCTTTTGCAAAAGCAAACGATAGCTTGACGGTCTATGTTTTTTTGTCAGAAACTTGTCCAATTTGTCAGAATCAAACCTTCTATTTACGAGAACTCCAACAAGAGTTTGCTGGTAAAAAAATTGGTCTTATTGGCGTTTTTCCAAACGAAAATTTTTCTACAAATGAGAGTATTGAGAAATTTGCTAAAAAATTTCGTCTAAATTTTCCTTTGATAAAAGATGAAAGTCAAGTTTTGACAAAACAATTGGGTGCAACAATAACGCCACAAGCCATTGTTTATCAACAAGATACAAAAGAGATAAAGTATAATGGAATGATAAACAATGGTTTTGAGCGAGTGGGTCGTCGTCGCCAAGTCATCACTGACTTTTATTTACGAGATGCATTGACTGAATTAATCGAAGGAAAAACCGTAACTTTGTCAGAAACAAAACCTGTTGGTTGTTTTATTATAAAAAAATAGGGAAAATGAGCTTTAGCTCGTTGAAAATTTTACACTTTAATGATGAAATAGCAAAATGCGTTCTGTCACGAGTTAAAGCTCATGCTACCTAAATTGTTACAAAAAATAAATACAATACTTTTTAAATGAAGTCAATATTCTACACCACCTTATTGAGTTTTTTAGCGACAACACTCATTGCGCAACAAAAAGTCAATTATAGCGAACACATCGCTCCGATTATCTACAAAAACTGTACGTCTTGCCATCGCCCAGGCGAAGTTGGCCCTTTTTCACTGACGAATTACAGCGAAGTTTCTTCTTGGGCTTCGATGATAAAATACGTTACTGAAATCAAATATATGCCACCTTGGAAGCCAGACCCAAAGTTTTCTTCGTTTCAAGCTGAAAATTATCTGGACGATGCTCAAATCAAAATGATTAAAGACTGGGTGGATGCTGGTACACCACAAGGTAATCCTGCTTTAGAACCAAAATTGCCTGTTTTTCCAAAAGGCTCACTGATTGGTGTACCAGATAAAGTGTTGTCTTTCAAGACAAAATACTTGCACAAAGGCAATAACAAAGACGAATACCGTTATTTTGTACTTCCTACAGGCTTGACAGAAGACAAAGATTTGATTGGTTTGGAAGTTCGACCAGGCAATATTCCAGTGGTTCACCATACTTTGGTTTGGTCTGATGAAACAGGTCAATCTGCAAAAGACGATGCCAAAACACCTGAATACGGCTACGAAAGTGGCTCGAATAGCGCATTTAATGCCATTGACGGACAATTGCCAGGTTATGTGCCAGGTATGCGTCCTGTTTTATACAGTCACGGTATGGCCCAAAAATTAAAAGCCAATGCTGATTTGAAGTTACAAGTTCACTACGCACCAACGGTAACGGATGAATGGGATAGCACTTCGGTGAATCTTTATTTTGCAAAAACACCAGCAAAACGCTACCTCAAAAGTAAAGTAATGTTGCCATTTTTGAATGGTATTGTGAATGGCCCATTCGTTATTCCTGCAAATCAAACGAAGGAATTTCATGGTGTTTACACATTCGCTGAAAAAGTAAGCCTATTGAACGTTTCTCCTCACATGCACATGTTGGGGAAGCATTGGAAAGTATATGCAGTAACACCAACGAATGATACTGTGAATCTTATCAACATTAAAGATTGGGATTTTAATTGGCAAGGTACATATTCTTTCAAAAAACCAATTATTTTGCCAAAAGGAACTGTCGTTCATGCTTTTGCAAAGTACGACAATACCACTGCAAATCCTGTAAATCCGAGCAATCCACCAAAACAAATCACTTGGGGCGAAGGAACTCGTGAAGAAATGTTTTATTTGCCTTTGACTTGGGTTTCGTACCAAACAGGCGATGAAAATTTGAATTTTGAAGGCAATACAACCGCTGCGGACGACCCGAGATTCTATACTATTGGAACACAATTGTACCCAATTTCACCGAATCCAGCACAAAATAATGTGAAAGTTGGTTTTACACTTTCAGCTGACATGAACGTAAATTTAAATGTGTTCAACGTCAATGGACAAGTAGTTAAAACCTTGATTGACAATGTTTTATATGCACAAGGTCTGCATACTTTTGATTTTGATGCGTCAAATCAAATCAACAGCACTTATCTGATTGTATTGGAAGCAAATGGTAAAAGACATACACAAAAATTGATGATTAATAAATAATTCTGAATTTAAGGCTTTCTATATTTTGAAAAAACCTATCAATAGTACTGTTGATAGGTTTTTTTAGTGTGTAAAAGCTAAAAAAGCAAGAATTATTTTTTGTTTTTTTGAAAAGAAGTGTTATCTTTGTAATACCGTTGGCTTGATGAAGCAATAATACGTTCATAATAAAATTAAAAAAATGACAACATTAGAAGTTACCGTCTTAGACGATAGTAAAGCATCTTTTATTCTTTCTTTGCTTAAAGAGTTTCGTTATATTAGTATAAGTAATATAACAAAAGCAAAAAATAATACAGAAGTCATCAAAGAACCCGAAGATGAAGAAATCATTTGGTCTCAAAAAAAGATAGATGCTACTACTCATGCCTCTATATTAGATAGCATAGAAAAACATAAAAAAGGTGATACTTCTCATCTTATCCAAGTAAATAGCCTAAAAGAAGTATTTTATGACCTATAAACTAACCTTTAAAAAATTGGCAATGGAACAGCTTTTCGATTTGCGAAAGGGTGATAAGAATAGCTACATCAAGTGTTTTGACTTGCTTTTGGCAATTATAAACGAACCTCGCACTGGTATTGGTAAACCAGAACGATTAAAAGGCTATGGCGAAGTAGATGTTTTTAGCCGCAGAATGAACGATAAAGACAGACTCGTTTATATTATTTTTGAAGATACAGAAACAATTGAGATTCTCTCCTGCGTAGGACATTACGATGACCACTAACTAAAACCTATCAATAGTACTATTGATAGGTTTTTTCAATTGTGATAATAGTTTAGCACGTTTTTTGAAACTATCTTAATAAAATCAACGTTTTTTTAAGAATATTAAATTTTTTTAATTAAAAAAATACCAAATCATGCAAATACTTATCATTGGTGGTGGAAATATGGGCGCAACGTATGCTCAATCTTTTGTTCGTTCTCACATTACGAACAAAAAAAACATGATGATTTTGGAAAAATCACCAGAAAAAGCTGTTGAACTTTCTACAAAAGACATCGGAATGATTTTCGGAACGCCCGACCAATGTATTCCTGCGGCTGATTTGGTGATTTTGGCTGTCAAACCACAAGACAGTGATGCTGTTTTTAAGTTAATAAAGCCTTTGGTGAATGACCAACAAGTATTTATTTCCATCATGGCTGGTGTGCAAATTCAGACAATTTCGGAAGGTTTGGGCATAAAAAAAATCGTCCGAGCAATGCCTAATTTACCAGCACAAATTGGTATGGGCATGACCGCTTTTACCGCTACCGATGAGGTCACAAGGCTTGAATTGGTTATGGTTCAAAACCTTTTGAACACTACGGGAAAAACACTTTATGTTGAAAATGAGCGTGCGATTGATGCTACAACAGCGATTTCGGGAAGTGGTCCAGCGTATGTTTATTTTTTCATGGGCGCAATGGTACAAGCCGCCCGTGATATGGGTTTTACGGAATCAGAATCAGAACTCCTTGTCAATCAGACCTTTAGCGGAGCTTTGGATTTGTATTCCAAGTCTGATTTGAGTTGTGACGAATGGATTTCGAGAGTAGCGTCAAAAGGTGGTACTACCGAAGCAGCACTTCGGTCTTTTGAAAAAAATGATTTGCTTAATGCTATAAAATCAGGTGCGCAAGCCGCTTTTGAACGGGCGATTGAATTGGGGAAAAAATAGTGGTTTTCCGTAGCGTCAGTATTCCGTAGTGTCGGCAATTCCGTAGCGTCGGCTTTAAAGCCGACGCTACGGAATTGCCGACACTACGGAATACTGACGCTACGGAAAACCACTATTTTTTCCCCAATTCAATCGCCCGTTCAAAAGCGGCTTGCGCACCTGATTTTATAGCATTAAGCAAATCATTTTTTTCAAAAGACCGAAGTGCTGCTTCGGTAGTACCACCTTTTGACGCTACTCTCGAAATCCATTCGTCACAACTCAAATCAGACTTGGAATACAAATCCAAAGCTCCGCTAAAGGTCTGATTGACAAGGAGTTCTGATTCTGATTCCGTAAAACCCATATCACGGGCGGCTTGTACCATTGCGCCCATGAAAAAATAAACATACGCTGGACCACTTCCCGAAATCGCTGTTGTAGCATCAATCGCACGCTCATTTTCAACATAAAGTGTTTTTCCCGTAGTGTTCAAAAGGTTTTGAACCATAACCAATTCAAGCCTTGTGACCTCATCGGTAGCGGTAAAAGCGGTCATGCCCATACCAATTTGTGCTGGTAAATTAGGCATTGCTCGGACGATTTTTTTTATGCCCAAACCTTCCGAAATTGTCTGAATTTGCACACCAGCCATGATGGAAATAAATACTTGTTGGTCATTCACCAAAGGCTTTATTAACTTAAAAACAGCATCACTGTCTTGTGGTTTGACAGCCAAAATCACCAAATCAGCCGCAGGAATACATTGGTCGGGCGTTCCGAAAATCATTCCGATGTCTTTTGTAGAAAGTTCAACAGCTTTTTCTGGTGATTTTTCCAAAATCATCATGTTTTTTTTGTTCGTAATGTGAGAACGAACAAAAGATTGAGCATACGTTGCGCCCATATTTCCACCACCAATGATAAGTATTTGCATGATTTGGTATTTTTTTAATTAAAAAAATTTAATATTCTTAAAAAAACGTTGATTTTATTAAGATAGTTTCAAAAAACGTGCTAAACTATTATCACAATTGAAAAAACCTATCAATAGTACTATTGATAGGTTTTAGTTAGTGGTCATCGTAATGTCCTACGCAGGAGAGAATCTCAATTGTTTCTGTATCTTCAAAAATAATATAAACGAGTCTGTCTTTATCGTTCATTCTGCGGCTAAAAACATCTACTTCGCCATAGCCTTTTAATCGTTCTGGTTTACCAATACCAGTGCGAGGTTCGTTTATAATTGCCAAAAGCAAGTCAAAACACTTGATGTAGCTATTCTTATCACCCTTTCGCAAATCGAAAAGCTGTTCCATTGCCAATTTTTTAAAGGTTAGTTTATAGGTCATAAAATACTTCTTTTAGGCTATTTACTTGGATAAGATGAGAAGTATCACCTTTTTTATGTTTTTCTATGCTATCTAATATAGAGGCATGAGTAGTAGCATCTATCTTTTTTTGAGACCAAATGATTTCTTCATCTTCGGGTTCTTTGATGACTTCTGTATTATTTTTTGCTTTTGTTATATTACTTATACTAATATAACGAAACTCTTTAAGCAAAGAAAGAATAAAAGATGCTTTACTATCGTCTAAGACGGTAACTTCTAATGTTGTCATTTTTTTAATTTTATTATGAACGTATTATTGCTTCATCAAGCCAACGGTATTACAAAGATAACACTTCTTTTCAAAAAAACAAAAAATAATTCTTGCTTTTTTAGCTTTTACACACTAAAAAAACCTATCAACAGTACTATTGATAGGTTTTTTCAAAATATAGAAAGCCTTAAATTCAGAATTATTTATTAATCATCAATTTTTGTGTATGTCTTTTACCATTTGCTTCCAATACAATCAGATAAGTGCTGTTGATTTGATTTGACGCATCAAAATCAAAAGTATGCAGACCTTGTGCATATAAAACATTGTCAATCAAGGTTTTAACTACTTGTCCATTGACGTTGAACACATTTAAATTTACGTTCATGTCAGCTGAAAGTGTAAAACCAACTTTCACATTATTTTGTGCTGGATTCGGTGAAATTGGGTACAATTGTGTTCCAATAGTATAGAATCTCGGGTCGTCCGCAGCGGTTGTATTGCCTTCAAAATTCAAATTTTCATCGCCTGTTTGGTACGAAACCCAAGTCAAAGGCAAATAAAACATTTCTTCACGAGTTCCTTCGCCCCAAGTGATTTGTTTTGGTGGATTGCTCGGATTTACAGGATTTGCAGTGGTATTGTCGTACTTTGCAAAAGCATGAACGACAGTTCCTTTTGGCAAAATAATTGGTTTTTTGAAAGAATATGTACCTTGCCAATTAAAATCCCAATCTTTAATGTTGATAAGATTCACAGTATCATTCGTTGGTGTTACTGCATATACTTTCCAATGCTTCCCCAACATGTGCATGTGAGGAGAAACGTTCAATAGGCTTACTTTTTCAGCGAATGTGTAAACACCATGAAATTCCTTCGTTTGATTTGCAGGAATAACGAATGGGCCATTCACAATACCATTCAAAAATGGCAACATTACTTTACTTTTGAGGTAGCGTTTTGCTGGTGTTTTTGCAAAATAAAGATTCACCGAAGTGCTATCCCATTCATCCGTTACCGTTGGTGCGTAGTGAACTTGTAACTTCAAATCAGCATTGGCTTTTAATTTTTGGGCCATACCGTGACTGTATAAAACAGGACGCATACCTGGCACATAACCTGGCAATTGTCCGTCAATGGCATTAAATGCGCTATTCGAGCCACTTTCGTAGCCGTATTCAGGTGTTTTGGCATCGTCTTTTGCAGATTGACCTGTTTCATCAGACCAAACCAAAGTATGGTGAACCACTGGAATATTGCCTGGTCGAACTTCCAAACCAATCAAATCTTTGTCTTCTGTCAAGCCTGTAGGAAGTACAAAATAACGGTATTCGTCTTTGTTATTGCCTTTGTGCAAGTATTTTGTCTTGAAAGACAACACTTTATCTGGTACACCAATCAGTGAGCCTTTTGGAAAAACAGGCAATTTTGGTTCTAAAGCAGGATTACCTTGTGGTGTACCAGCATCCACCCAGTCTTTAATCATTTTGATTTGAGCATCGTCCAGATAATTTTCAGCTTGAAACGAAGAAAACTTTGGGTCTGGCTTCCAAGGTGGCATATATTTGATTTCAGTAACGTATTTTATCATCGAAGCCCAAGAAGAAACTTCGCTGTAATTCGTCAGTGAAAAAGGGCCAACTTCGCCTGGGCGATGGCAAGACGTACAGTTTTTGTAGATAATCGGAGCGATGTGTTCGCTATAATTGACTTTTTGTTGCGCAATGAGTGTTGTCGCTAAAAAACTCAATAAGGTGGTGTAGAATATTGACTTCATTTAAAAAGTATTGTATTTATTTTTTGTAACAATTTAGGTAGCATGAGCTTTAACTCGTGACAGAACGCATTTTGCTATTTCATCATTAAAGTGTAAAATTTTCAACGAGCTAAAGCTCATTTTCCCTATTTTTTTATAATAAAACAACCAACAGGTTTTGTTTCTGACAAAGTTACGGTTTTTCCTTCGATTAATTCAGTCAATGCATCTCGTAAATAAAAGTCAGTGATGACTTGGCGACGACGACCCACTCGCTCAAAACCATTGTTTATCATTCCATTATACTTTATCTCTTTTGTATCTTGTTGATAAACAATGGCTTGTGGCGTTATTGTTGCACCCAATTGTTTTGTCAAAACTTGACTTTCATCTTTTATCAAAGGAAAATTTAGACGAAATTTTTTAGCAAATTTCTCAATACTCTCATTTGTAGAAAAATTTTCGTTTGGAAAAACGCCAATAAGACCAATTTTTTTACCAGCAAACTCTTGTTGGAGTTCTCGTAAATAGAAGGTTTGATTCTGACAAATTGGACAAGTTTCTGACAAAAAAACATAGACCGTCAAGCTATCGTTTGCTTTTGCAAAAGACAATTGACATAAAAATAAAACAATGGAAAAGATATATTTCATCTTGATTAGACGTAGGAATGTGTAAAAGGTTTAATGCTAAAAAAAGGAGGGACAAGTACTTATACCTGTCCCTTCAAACTATAAACAAACAAAAAACATCAAATTACAATGTATAACACCTTGTTTAACGTTTTGTTTAACAAAGTTTAAAAATTTTATAAAAAACAAATAAATACAAACGTAAAACATTGATTTTCAATAAATTAAAATAAGTATGATTTTATAAATTCCAATTATCATACTTTTGTTTAAGGAATTTACTCCAAACCTTTGACCATCAAATCCAATTTGCCTTTGCTATTTAGGCTGACTTGTAAAGAGTTCGGTGTCAAGAATATTTTTTGAATATCGAAACTTTCTACCGTTCCTTTCATCGTAACGCCAGAAGTAATGGTATAGTTTTTCAAAGATTCAGCAATGACATTTTTCATCGCATCTAAGTTTTCACCGATTGGAATTTTGGCATTTTTTTCCATCATTGCCACCAATCCTTTGTGAAACAGCCAATTGGCTGTTTTTGCCAAAACATTTTTGGTACTGAGGTCAAATTCCATATTTTCCATATAAATTTGGCGATTGATTGAATCGTATTTTGGAATCCCTGTCATGTAAACATCGCCATTAAAATCACCAGAAAGTAAAGCTTTAATAACCATTTTCTCGCCTTGACCATAAAGAGAAACGTCTTTTATAACAATTTTTTTGCCCATTTGAACAAAGTCTTTTCCAAGCAAATTCAATTTGACCATAGAATCCGCCTCCGTGTAAGGAATATCCGTATGGACATTTGCTAAAAAGTCATTTTGGTCAAAATTATAAGCTGTCGTATAATTTGGTAATATTTTATTGGTACGAAAAGCTGGCTGTTTTCCAAGTAAAACCTCCGAAATTGCATCAACGCTAATGGTCGTACTTAAAACATTGTTTTTGGTATAAATCGGTGTCATTGTAATGCTTTTTGGCGTAATTTTCAGCCAAGCCTTGTACTCAGGCGATAGCAACGATGGTGTTTGCATACCATTCCAAGCGTTTTGCATATTGGTTTTGAAATCAAAAGATTGGCGAACTTGTTGGTCAATCATACCGCCTAATTGTCCTTTGTATTTTTCCAAAACGAAGTTAGCGATGCCTGTCACGGGCAAATCAAAGCCCATTTTGATGGCAGGTTGTTGAATCCAATCGTAACCTTCGACATTCGTGTAGGTTTCTAAACTCCAATCGGGATTTACCTTAAAGAAAGTCTTGAATTTCAGTGCAATTTCGCCTGTTGCCTCCGCTTCGGTAAGTGTCAGATTTCGTTTCATCCAAATACTCACTGGCACACGATAGAAGATATTTTGCCCATCAAACCAAATGTTAATATAGTTGGATTTCATGAGTTTGAGCATCATGTTGTCGCCATCATTGTAGTTGTAATCTTCGTACAAAACGCCATTGATACGGTTGTTCACAGAGCGTTCAATCTCGAAGGCTTCGATGCGTACAGGAATACTAACTTTTGATGGTTCAGGATTGTCCACAATGGTGTTGTACTGTTCCACAGGTTTTGTGATTTCTTGTGTTTGCGCTGTTTTACAAGCTAAAAAGCTCATAAATGAAAGGAAAAGTGTGATTTTGAAGTGGTGTTTTTTCATTAAAAATATTGAAGAAACTGTAACAGCGACTTTTGGTCGCAGAACGCTTCGGCTGTTAAATTAATAATTTCGTTTCTAAAATCTCTCTAAATTTACGTAAAATAGCAATAATTTTAAGTAGAGAATTTCTATCAGTTGCAATAAAAGGAGTAGATATGCAGTAATTATTTTCTTCCATGGTCATGAAAGTCCAGTTTGCACCAATCACTTCACAGCCATACAAAGGTTTTTTATCATTGTTATTGGTTTGCCCAATTAAAAAGGCTTCGAGCAACTGAGCCATCGGATCTCCCGTAGGATTTTTCTGTGGTTTATACTCTTGAAAATGAAAAAATGGACGTTCCATATAATCCATCAAACCTTTTGCAACCACAAAATCAGCTTTTACAGAAAGATCATAACCATTGACTTTTGCAGTCAATTTCTTGTCAAACCCAGAAGCAAATTTTTTATCTTCCAACAATCTCCCTAACTCTAAAACAGGGCTAATAAATTTCATTTTCAAATCTTCTTCGCTCCAAGAAGAGATAAATTGCTGCCCTTTTTCATAGGTATTATCAAAAATATATTGTTCCCCAACAGAAAATTGAGGCAACGCTATGTCGAGCCATTCTTCCATAAGCGGAGAAATTGGACTGATGATTTTGTTCAGTCCAAAAGTCAATATCATTTCGCCTTCACGCCATTCTTTTTTCTTTGCCATTTCTATTATTTTCTACAAAGTTACAATTTTATCCTTGATTTACAAAATTAAGTAGTCGTAAGTCAATAAGTCATAAGTCTTTTAGTTTACTGATTTACAATAGTTTATAAGGTTTTAAAATGTTGATTATTTCAGCCAAATACTTATTTTTTTTTCCAAAGCCTAAAAAATTTCATTTCACCAATCAAAATTTCATCAAAACCATCATTAATCAAAGAGTGTTTCCGCTCAGAAAGGAAAAAAGATTGGGTTTTGTCGTCAATAACGGCATCAAAATGATTATAACGCATCAAATACGTTCCTACTGCATATTCTGAATAAAAAATTTGGTCTATGCCGATAAGACTACATGGTGGAATCAAATTTTTCATCAATCGAATATCATACAACATTGCTTCATCTCGACTCACTTTTTTATAAAAAGAAAATGAATATAAAACACTGATTAGCAACACAATACAACTTACAATTAATATTTTTTTAGCATTAAAAAAATCCAATATTGGTGCAATATAATGTGCTGTGAGCAATGCCGCTGCGATGGCAAAATAAGGCATCGAAGGTACTAAATAATAAGAATGTTGTTTCGGGCTAACCATCATAGGAAGCGATGCAGAAAGCCCAATGTATAACCAAAAAATAACTTGCTCGCTATGAATTTTTTTTGTAAAAAAGGTTTTTCTATTTTTAAAAAAAAGGTTGATTTTAAAAAGCCCATATATAAAAAACATAGGAATTAGCTCTTGCAAAAGTCGAATCAATAATAAAAAATGGTTGCCATCATCGGTCAATTCCCTTTCACCTTTCAAACTTCTAAGCAATTGAATATCAATGTACTGCTGAAAAAAATAAAATGCCTTTGGTGAAAGATAAAACAATAATAAGAAGTGAAAAACCAATAAAAATATTGCAAAAAATGTTCTTTTTAACATTTCTGTAAAACTTATTTTTTTCAAAATCAACCATTGTCCAAAAAATATTCCCAAAGGAAAAAGTCCTACAACGCCTTTCGTCAGCACGGCAAGGAAAATGAAAAACACGCCAATAATGAACAGTGAACAGTGAACAATGAATAGTGAACGATGAACAGTGAACAGCGATGGAAATTGTACTTTCTTACTTTCCAAATCACTCTCCCACTCTCTTACTTTCTTATTTTCTACTCTCTTACTTTCCTCTTTCCCTAATAAAAACACCGCCCAAAGGTCAAAAATCAACATGGTATTTTCCAACATATTATGACGATACGACCAAAAAACCAATGGTGTAATCGTATAGAAAAAAACAGGTAACCAAAGTGTTTTTTTGTCAGCGTGAATATTTTTTTTATAAATGTAAATTATTGAAAAATAGGCGATTATATAAGTAATGGCGGAATAAAAACGCTCTACGTAAATGCTGTCACCGAAGACTCGAAAAAACAGCGATTGCAACCAAAATGCAAAAGTTGGTTGTTCATAAAATATTTCTTCGACTTTACAATGAAACATTGGCTGCCAGATTTCACCAATTCCTTCCGACAAATTCCGAGCAACCGCTGCATAAATAACGCCATCTAAAAACATTCCGTCTTGTAACCAAAATGGAAGCAACAGTGCTGTTGCAACAGCCGCTGTAAAAAGATAAAATGGGAAAGCAATGGATTTCATGGTGCAAAGATAAAAAAAAGCACAAAAAATTGTGGTCTTTTGTGCTTTTTCAAGGTGATTATTCTTTTTTCGTAACACTTAGGTAGCATGAGCTTTAGCTCGTGACAGAACACATTTTGCAGTTTCAACATTAGAATGTACAATTCTCAACGAGCTAAAGCTCATTTTACCTACACTTCTAAGTTTTACATTTTTCTACACCATCGCTGGTGTATTTTTTGCTTTAATTGCAGCTGGAATTGCTGCCAAAATCCCTATCAATAAAACGGTAACACCAACAATGACAAAGTCTATCATACGAAGTTCCGCAGGATAACGATCCACCATAAAACCTTCGGGAATTGGAATAATCCCAACTTGCTTGTGAAGGAGATAAATCAGCAAAGAAGCTACAAAACCACCCAACAACCCGACACCAATCAGCCAAAAACCAACGCCTAAAAAAGTTTTTTTCACATCGTCATCTGACATTCCCATGGATTTTAGAATGGAAATATCTTTGCGTTTGTCCATCGCAATCATCCACAATGCGCCTACCAAATTGAAGGCAACCAAAACCATTGTCAAACTCAGAATTACAAAACTCATCCATTTTTCAATGTTTAAAATTTTCAAAAATGCTTCGTTTTGTTGGTATTTGTCTTTTACTAAAAATTTTTCGCCTAAGATAGATTTTACATTAGCAATCGTTTTTTTGCTATCATGGTGGTCAATTTTTATTTCCAAAGCACTTGCTTGATTGGGCTGCGAAAGTAGTCCTTGCACCAAAGACAATGCCGTGATAATGTATTGATTATCAAACTCTTGCTGGATAGAAAATGTTCCAGAAGGCATGATTTGAGCCGTATTGAATTGTTGTTCGAGTGCGCCAGCATCTTCTCTTTTTGCCATATAAATATTAAGCGGCTCGAGCGGATTATCGACATTGACACCCAATTTGTTACGGATTCCAGCACCAACAATGCCATAAAAATTTTCGCCACGCTGCAAAGCATAACGCCCTTCTCTCATAGCAGAATCCAGTTTGGTTACTTCTTGATAATCGTTATCGACACCTTTGATAACACCAAAATCCTGTGTTCCTGCGTATTGAAAGAAAGCGATTTCTTCCAAAGAAATACTCACATTTTTTACACCATTTACTTTACGTAATTGCGCCAATTGAGTGGTATCAATCGTGAAAGTTTTGCCAAGTGTTGGCGTTACTTTTAGGTCGGGATTAAACTTCCCCATCATACTCGATACCAAATCTTCAAAGCCATTGAATACGCAAAGCACCAAAATAAGTGCAGCCGTACCAACAGCAATACCAACTGCTGCAATTCCCGTAATGATATTGATAACATTGGTCGTTTTTTTTGAAAAAAGATAACGACGAGCGATGCGAAAAGGTAAATTCATATTTTTTTTGCAAAGCTACGATTTTGTTTTCAGCAAACAAAATTATTATATTTGCAAAAAAATAGACACCTTTGCCTAATAAGTAATCTTTAATTCACCTTATTTTTTATATGAAAGCCAATTACCTCGAAGATTTCAAAGAAGGCATTTTGAAGCATGCCAGCGCAGAACAGATGGATATGTTGTTGGCTGATGCTTGGCGGCATTTTGGTGCTGTTTTTTTTAGGAATCGCTTGGATATTCACCCCGAAGGAAATGCCTTGATACATATTGTACCGCTTCGGATTAATTTGGAAAAATTTACTTTTTCTAAACATCATTTGAAATTGTTGCGTCGAGAAAAAAATACGAGCATCAAATACCAAGCTATTGTGATTGATGCAGAACGAGAAGCAATATTTCAAAAACATATTCTACGTTTCCATCACAATATTCCTGAAAAACTAAGTGATTTTTTAGGCGAAGCTCCTGGCGTAGTGCCTTGTATGGCACTTGAATGTGCCTTATATGATGAGCATCATCAATTGTATGCGATGAGTTATTTCGATGTTGCAAATCATTCTATTTCAAGTATTTACGCTACTTTTGATACTGATTTTTCTAAAAAAAGCCCAGGATTACATACCCTTTTAGCCGAAATTATGTTCGCTTTGGAACATCAAAAACAATATGTCTATTTGGGTTATGCCCATGATATTGCTTCGCATTATGATTACAAAAAACAATTTAAAGGCTTGGAATTTTATGATTGGGAAGGAAATTGGTTGCCGTATCAAAGTATCTAAAAACCTGAGCCGCCAGCCAAGTTGCAAAAAATGGTGTTTTTTTTTATTTTCTCATTAAAAAAGGCAAATAAAATCAAATCTTGTCATAACTTTGTAGGAGATTTTAATTTAAAATACAGCTGGAAGAGTAAAATCTGCGCAATGTCGTAACTGACACAGGAAACATTTAGTACGTTATATAAATCAATAAGAAAAGATTAATTTTGTGGCATTTCAATATAGAAATTTAAAATATGCTTTTTGAAGAATATCAATATTTTAATTATCAATTTCCAGAACCTCAATATTTGGGCGCAAAATATACGCTTTTATCTTGGATAAATCAGTTCATACCCAAAAACACCAAAACTGCAATTGACGCTTATGCGGGTTCTCAATCTGTTGCTTATTTATTTAAACAACTTGGTTATAAGGTAATTACAAATGACTTTTTAAATTTTAACAATCAAATAGGGAAAGCGTTAATTGAAAATAACGACACAAAGTTAAGTACAAACGATTTACAACTACTTTCTCAACCCGCATCTAATAAAGATGAATTTAGGCTAATTGAAGATGTTTTTGCAAACGTTTTTTTTGAAAAAGAAGAGGCAGAATTTTTAGACAATTTTAGAGCAAACATTCCATTGCTTGACAATGAATTTAAACAATCACTTGCTTATACTGTAATTAATCGCAGCATGACAAGAAAAATAACAATGGGACATTTTGGACATACACAGGCATTAGTGTATGCAAATGACCCAGAAAGAATAAAAAGAAATAGAAGTTTGGTAAGACCAATTAACGATATTTTTGAAGAACTTTTGCCAAAATACAATAATTCAATTTTTGACAATAAACAAGACAACAAAAGTTATAATCAAAATATTTTAGAACTATTACCCAATATTGAAAATGTAGATTTAGCTTATTTTGACCCACCTTATTGTGATAGTCATGCTGATTATCAAGGTTTTTATCATTTGTTAGAAACTTACACGGAATATTGGAAAGATAAAGAGTTTATAAATGGTATAAAAAGATATGAACCTCAACGTTTTAGTGGTTTTGACAAAAAAAGAGATGTAATATCTTCGTTTGAAAAATTATTTGAATTATCGGAGAACATTCCAAATTGGTTGATCAGTTATAATAACAGAAGCTATCCAGGAGTTGAAGAGTTTGAAAAATTAATTTCAAAATATAGAAATGTAAAAATTGAAGCCAAGACCTATCAAAATGCTAGGGGTGGAAAAGGAAGTGTAGCGGGTAGCCAAGAAATACTATTTGTTTGTAGCCCTAAAAAAAAATACATTGTTTCAAATATTCATAAACAACAGTTAGTAAATGAAGGATTTTAAATATTGGAAGAAGCTACACGAAAGTGAAAAATTAGAAGAATTTAGTCAAGACAAAATGGGATTATTATGGCTTAAAACTAAATCAATTGTTAGAAAAGAACTCATAACAGAATTCCTTAAAACCAACAATACTCACATATTTAGACAATTTTAAAAATAAGAAAATTGACGACCTAAAAGTTACATTTGAATTTAAAGGCAAACCACAACCTTTTACAGCATTGGCAGACATTATTTTTGTAGCCAAGTAAGCCCATAAAAGTAATAGGATATTGGTGAAATAAGGCATTTTACACTTATTAAAGTAGATACTTAAACCATTTTTTAACACAGTATTAGATAAATTTTTTGTAACTGTTTTTTATATTAACTATGATGAAACATCGTTTTCTTTACCTCATTGCATTTAGTTTAACTTTTTTCGCTTGTTCGGAGAGCGATAAGTTTTTTTCAAAAAATCAAAATACTCAGCCTTCTCTCTCAACAGAAAATGCTAAGGTAGCAACGAATCCGTCGCAAGACACCAACGTTGTGCCAAGTGATTATGTGCCTTTGGATAGTGTCAGAACGGTGAATGTTTCTTTGGATTCTCCTTCAAAATCTACGAAATACATCTATTTTACGGTGGACGATGGACCTTCGAGCTATTCAGATGACATTCTGAATTTGGCAAAAGATAAAAATGTCAAAATGACGGTTTTTTTGGTTGGAAGAAATATGGAATACAAGGCTTTTGACAAAGAGTTTGCAGAGTATCGCAACAATTCATTGATTGAAATGTGCAACCATTCCTACAGTCATGCGAACAATCGTTATGAGCATTTTTACAAAAATCCTAATGGTGTTTTGATGGATTTTTACAAAAATATTGTTACGCTGAATTTGACCAACTCGATTGCTCGTTTTCCTGGAAGCCCCGCTTGGATGCTGAATGGTCGTCAAAAAAATGTACAAACGACAAGAAAAAATGCTGCAACATTGTTAAAAGACAAAGGTTTTCGTATTTTTGGTTGGGATTCTGAGTGGGAATTTAGCTACCGAAATGGTGCGCCGAAAGGAAGTGCAGAAGAAGTTTTGGCAGATATTGAATCTCGTATTAAAAACAATGATACTTTTGTGAAAAACCATTGCGTTTTGCTTTTACATGAAAGAATGTTCCAAAAAAAGTTAGAAATTGCTCGTTTGGTTACACTTTTACAACAAAAAGGTTATGTTTTTGAGCATTTGAGAAATTTTCCGAAGATATAGTTTTAAACTATTGTAAATCAAAAAGTTGGTGGTAATACCAATAGACAGACGTTCCAAGCTCAATAGTTTAACAAACAATTCTAACCAACTTTACTAATAATTTGAGTATCTTTGAACTCAAAATTTGAAAAATAATAAATGGACAAAATAATTTCGGATAAAGCAATAAAAAGACGAGAATTTTGGGTTGAAGAAATCCGAAAATTGAGTGGCAACTTTGGCAATGACGCCGAAAAGTTAGAAAAAGAATTAGAAGTTGAAATTAAGAAAAATGGAAATACTTCGCTTATTGACCATTTACGACTTTGTGCAAATATCCCAGAAAGCTATGGACACGACACGAGCGAAGAAAAATTATACTCAAAATATACAGACTGTTTGCTTTCTTTGGCTTACACAGCATTGGGACTTAAAAGTTTAGTGCTAAAAGAAAGAGCTGATGCGGCAGACGTTGAAGCATTTGCAAAAGATTATAGTTTTGTAGCTGATGCAAAAGCATTCAGGTTAAGCCGAACAGCTAAAAATCAAAAAGACTTTAAAGTTCAAGCAATGCACGGTTGGAAACGTGGAAAACCTTATGCAATGGTTGTTTGCCCGATTTATCAACTTCCAACTTCTTCAAGTCAAATTTACCAACAAGCCACGACTCAAAACGTTTGTATATTTACATATTCACATTTGGCGTTACTTCTATCCTATTCAGAAGTTGAAGGACAGGCAAAAGTACAACAACTTTTAAAGAAAATATTTGAGACAATTCAAGCGCTCAATCCTTCAAAAAATGCTACTGATTATTGGTTAGCAATAAACAAAGTAATTCTTTCTTTTTCAAAGAAAATTCAGCCACTTTGGGACATTGAAAAAGGTGTTGCAACAGAGAGTATTGCTATTGCAAAAGAAGAAGCACTAACATTTTTGGCACAAGAAAGAGAAAAAATTATGCGAATGAGCCATAAAGAAGCATTGAAGGAATTAATCAAAGTTCACAAAATTGAAAGTAGAATAAAGACAATCAATGCAATCTCTGACAACGGATTATTCACACTAAAATAAAGAAAATGAGTTTAGATAAATATATTAACCAAATCATTGAAGGCAATTGTGTTGAAGTAATGAAGGAATTTGATGATGAAGTTATTGACCTTACTATTACTTCACCACCTTATGATAATTTAAGAAACTACAAAGGCTTTGTTTTTCCATTTGAAGACATTGCAAAAGAGTTATACAGAGTCACCAAACAAGGTGGTATTATTGTTTGGGTCGTGAACGATGCAACTATTGAAGGTAACGAAACAGGAACAAGTTTTAAACAAGCATTATATTTTCAACAAATTGGCTTCAATCTTCACGATACAATGATTTTTCGTAAGACAAATCCAATTCCACAAATTTATAGGAAACGTTACAACAATGAATTTGAGTTTATGTTTGTTTTTAGCAAAGGGACAGTGAAAATACACAACCCCTTAATGGTGGATTGTTTGCACGCAGGTTTAGAATTGAATGGAACGACTTATAAAAATTTTTCAAAAAATGAGCAGATAAGAGAAAAACTTGCGAAACCTGTAAAGGACAAAAAAATAAAAGGAAATATTTGGGAATATGTGGTAGGCAAAAAACAAGAAGACCAAGAAGCAAAAGGACACCCAGCACCATTTCCTTGTGAATTGGTTAGAGACCATATAAAATCGTGGACTAATCAAGGTGACATTGTTTTTGACCCAATGTGTGGAAGTGGAACTGTTGCAAGAGTTGCAACAGAAATGGGCCGACAGTATATAGGTACAGATATTAGCCCCGAATATTGCGAAATTGCGAGAAAAAGGGTGAAACTAATTGCAGATACACCAACATTATTTGTCTAAGAAGAACCCAAAAAATATTGACTTACAACTATTTAAACAATATTTAGCATTGAAATACTGTTCCAATTGCGCATCAAAAGTTACTTTCAAGAATATTGAAGGAGATCATTTACCTCGTTTTGTCTGTGACAATTGCGAGGTGGTTCACTATCAAAATCCGAGAGTGATTGTTGGTTGCTTGCCTATTTGGAACGGAGAAATAATGCTTTGTCGAAGAGGAATTGAGCCGCAATATGGTTTTTGGAATATTCTAGGCGGCTTTATGGAAAACAACGAAACGGTGGAGCAAGGCGCACTTCGAGAAGCGAAAGAAGAATCTGGAATCAATGCCAATATCAAAAGTCTTTTGAGTGTCTTTACAGTGCCTCATATCAATCAAGTTCATATTCATTTTTTGGTAGAATTGGTAGAACCTACGTGGCATTTGACACCAGAAACGACTGAAATTCAATTCTTTAACGAAGCAAATTTCCCTTGGGAAGAAATTGCTTTCCCTTCAAATGTTTTTACATTAAAAACTTTTTTTGCAAATCAAAAAAGTGGCGATTGGAATGTAAAAATCGGAAATTTTACAAAATAAAAAATAAATTATATGTTAGATTTTTCTCAAACAAACGTTGTCCGTTTGTCAATTACTTGGGCTGGAAACAAGGAATTAAACGAAGGAATTGTGATTCCGAATACTACTTTAGTGAGCGTCAATGAATACGTACACGAGATTTTGATTAGCGGTTTTTTAAAGCCCTTTGAGAAGTTAGAAGAGTTTTTTTACTTTACGCACAACGAAGATTTGAGCCACAATGCTGTCTATCAATCTTGTATGCAGATTTTTGAGAATCCCGAATCGCTTTCTGAGCAAGCGGCACTTTTGACGCAACGAATGTATGAGTTTTCGGTTTCTCCCAAGGTAAAAGGAGGGGAATTTTTTACAGTTTTGTTTGATTCTGTTTCATTACAAGGGGAAATGATGCCAGCAATTGGTATTTTTAAAATTATTCAAAAAGATGCTTATTTGCGTGTGGAGCGCAGTTCGGAAGCCTTTGCGTTGGGCGTAATGGAAGGAATTACGACGGGCAAATTGTCAATGGCAGCCTTGGTTTTGGGTGCAGACGAAGCGGAAGGCTATCGCCTTTTGACCTTTGATACTATAAAAAAGAAAGATGAGGCTTCGATGTGGCTGACGCAGTTTTTGGGCGTTAAACCAATAGAGGATAATTATTTTAATACCCGTCATTACATGGCGATTGCGAGTGATTTTATCAATCAAAAAGCACCTGCAAAATTCGGTTTGGACACCACCGAAAAGATTGATTTGCTGAATCGTTCTTCTTTTTATTTTAAAGAAAATGAAAATTTTGAAATTGACGATTTTGCCGCTACGCTCTTTGAAGACAGCGAACAACAAGAGGTTTTTAAAGAATTTACTACAGAATATGCCAATTATCAGGCGATTCCGTTGGAAAGTCAGTTTGATATTAGCAAGCAAGCCGTCAGAAAATCAAGCCGTGTTTTCAAAAATGTGATTCAATTGGACGAGAATTTCCAAATCCATGTACAAGGTCGTCGTGACCTTATCGAGCGTGGCTTTGATGAGGAAAAAGGAAAACCTTTTTACAAAATTTATTTTGATAGAGAGGAGTAACGTATTGGTTAGAATGTTGGATTGTTAAAATGTTGCCTACTTAGTACACCATTTTTTTAGTTATTTAGTGTTTGCTATTGTTTGAAATGGTTCTAACTAATTGAAAACCAAAACAATACAACAATTACAAACAATAATAAACTTTTAGAACAATATTTCCGAAAATTCCACAAATGTAAAAAGCAAATACGACAAATGTATTTTTTATCCTTGTAAAAATTTCAAATACCATATAAAATGAAGAAAAGCGAG
>JAYWHK010000056.1:0-13055 GCA_043777755.1 Saprospiraceae bacterium | reverse complement strand
GAGCAAAAGCCCGATTGAAATAGGTTTCTTTCATTGGATTTAATTCTATGGCTTTTCCAAAATCATTCAAAGCACTTTTAAACGCACCTGTCTGAAATTTTGACATTGCACGACCATGAAAGGCTTGGTCGTTATGGCTTGCAAAACGAATTGCTTCTGTATAATCGTCAATTGCATCTTTATATTTCCCTAAATTTCGATAAGCATTTGCACGCCCCATATAAGCCACATCATCATCAGGATAAGCTCCAATTATTTTACTATAATCAGCCGCAGCTGCTGCAAAATCTCCACTTCTGTAAAAAATATCACCTCTTGCGCTGTATGCCGCAATGTATTTTGAATCATTTTCAATACATTTTCCCAAAAAATCCAATGCTGATTTTGTATCATTGATATACTTGAAAAACAAACCTTTGTAATAAAAGGCTTCCGCTAAATGCTCGTCAATCGCCAACGATTTATTCAAATCATTCAAAGAGAGTGGCATTTTTCGCCAATGGTAATATGTCAGACCTCTTTGCAGAAAGTACGTTGCTTTTTCATCTTCAGAAAGCCGAATTGCATCATTTATATCCACAATTGAGCCTTCATAATCACCAAACATTCGTTTCAAAATACCTCTCTGATAGTAAAGTTCGGCTTCGTCAGGACTTAAATGAATCGCTTCTGAAAAATCCTTTACAGCTGTTCCAAAATTTGCCAATTGCAGATTTGCCCTTGCCCTATTTTGATACAAAATGATTTTTGCAGAATCCAATCCAATACCTTTGTCATAGTCACCAATAGCACCTTCCATGTCACCTAAAAGCGACTTTACAACACCTCGATTGTTAAAAATCATCGCATAAGACGAATCCAAAGCGACGGCTTTATTGTAAGACTCCAATGCTAAATCGTATTTTTTTTCATTAGAAAAGCACTGCCCCAGCAAATAATGTGTTTTTGCTAAATTTGGATTGATGGATATAGATTGATGAAAATCTTTACTCGCTTCCTCGAAACGGTTGAGCGAATACAACAAATTGCCTCGTTCTGTATAAATATAGGCTTCATTAGGACAAATTTCAAGGGCTTTCGCAAAATCATTCAGTGCCAGCCAAGACTCGTTGAGCGTTGTCTGTATCAAAGCCCGTTCTGTATATGCTTCACAATTTTCAATGTCCAATTGTAAAACAGCATCTAACTGTACTAAGGCATCTTGACTTTTCCCTTCTGCACGAGAGCGTTTAGCCAAATCCAATAAGGACATCGCAGGTTTAGAGAATACTGTATTTGTTGAAATGGAATTTGTTGAAATGCTGTTGGATTGCGCCCAAAAAGAGCGTGGTACGAGCAGTGAAATGCCCATAACAAAAGTGTAGTAACAATTGCGCATGATGTTGTGTGTTTTCTATCCTATCATTGCAGCAAATAGTTTGCCATGTATTGTTAATTGATTGTCAGTTTTTTAGGAGAGTATTTAGTCGCCAATAGAAGACATACGGTTACTGACTTTTAAAATTTTACTGATATTTTTAATATCATAAGTAGAAAAAGCAAATTGATTAGAATTTTCTGTAAAAAGTTGTAAATGTGTAACGTTTCCATAAAAATCTAAAACCCTTCTGATGCGACGTACAAAAGCATTGTTGCCAATAATGACAGCGCAAATTTGATTATCCGATAATTCGTTAAGGTTTTCGATAGCTGTACACATCACCATGTCACCACATACAAGCGTAGGTGCCATACTATCACTCGCAATATAGAAAGCCATAAACGAGCCGTTCATGCCAGGGATTTTCAAGGCTTCATTATCTTCAATAGAAGTTTTGCCAGTGAATGCTTCCACATTACTGAATAGATTAGGCACAAACATAGGCGTACTCTGTGTTTTGTTAAAAAAGGAAAAAATGTAGATAAAAGTTTTGTGTACCTAATTGATATTAGTTAAGTAATAAGACAAAATTATTTAATATTAAACACATAGGAACATAGTACACATAGTATTGAAAATCAATGTACTATGTGTACTATGTTTCTATGTGTTTATTTTGTCCATACACTTATTGGATATTAATCTATTACAAACTTCTGATAATCAATATTTTACAAGAATGTAAAATTCAAAAATCTCTTTTATTGCGTATATTCTTAATATCCAATATCTAAATATCTAAACTTTTAAAGTGCGCTGATACGTTTCATCACTTTAAAAAGTTGTGTATATTCATTAACATCTTCCTCGAAAGGACTATATTCTAAATAATTGGCAGAAATCATACGAAGTGAAACAACACGTTTTTTTAGATTGCGGATGGGTTGTACGTGTTTTACCCAAAGTTTGCCATTACTTTTTACAGCATAAATGTCATTTTCTTTGATGTCGTTGATGCTTTCAATTTTACGGCAAATAACAACGTCACCATCTTTGATAACAGGATCCATACTATTGCCATCAATTGTAAAAGAAACCCATTCACCTCCGCTAATACCTGGAATACCAAAGTACTGCATATCTTCTGAAGCCTCCGCACCGATGGTGTCTCCAGCAAATGCACGAGCAGAAGTAAACATAATGTTTGGTTTAATCCCAAGGGAATCCAAGGCAATATCCGCTACGGGAAGGTCAATTCCGAATGGTGTACCTGTTCCTTTTGTGATGTAATTTTCATTAACACCATAATGGCGGCACAAAGATTTTACATGGTGATAATCCACAACACGCTTGTCTTCTGCATTCAAAAAAGCCCTGATAATGTGTCCATAACCACGGTTTCCGATGATTTTTGCTGCAAAATCACCTATTCCTCGACCATCACGGTCATTCATAACAATATCGCCTCGATCCACTAACATATTAAAAACTTTCACGAAGCGTTCATTCATTTTTAATCTTTCCTCAGTAATCATGTTTGAAAGGTATTTTATTTGAGTGATTAAATTAAGTTCATTGAAATTTGGCACAAGATAAAACATTTAATTTATATAAACAAAAATTTTTAAAATATTTTTAAAAAAAATAATATTTTTTATTCATTTTGTTTAAAACACCATTTTTTTAAACATAAATACTTAATTTTGCAAAAAAATTCAAATCATGCAAAGGACAAATTTCTTTTTTATTGTAGTTTTATTGCTAAGTATTTTTGCTTGTAAAAACGATTTAGCTTTCAATCGTTTGGAAACACCCGAAGGCGTTATCGAAAAATGGCAAGGCTTGGTGGATTCAAGCCAATTTGAGGCTGCCAAGCAATTCAGTACAGCTCGTGCCATCAAATGGCTTGATAAAAATAAAGCGATTACAGAAACGGGCGATTCGATGGTTTATCCTATCACATTCAAAAGTGTTCGTTGTAAAATCAATGGTGATAGTGCTGCTTGCGATTGCATTTACACAATGCCCGAAGATTCCACTTCCTATCAAGATACTTATTTAGCAAAAAAAATAAATGGCAAATGGTTGGTGGATTTAAGCCAAGATGAATTAGAAGTTTTTGAATAAAAAAAATTTTTTCTTAAAAAATTTGTAACTTTGTCACCTCAAAAATTAAAAAATGTACTAAATACCTCGACTGAAATAATCGACATTTTAAAATACTGTAAAAACATTGTAAATCAATGAGTTAGAAGACTTTGGACTTGTGACTTATTGACTTAGGACTACTTAACTATGCCAAATTTCGCACACCTTCACGTTCATACACAATACTCGCTCCTTGATGGAGCTGCCAACATTGGTGACCTTTATAAAAAGGCACACAAAGATGGCATGAAAGCATTGGCTATCACTGACCATGGAAATATGTTCGGTGTTTTCCAATTTGTGGCAGAGTCTGCCAAGTACAATGGCGACGTGAAACCGATTGTTGGCTGTGAATTTTATTTGGTAGAAGATAGGCACAAAAAGCAATTCTCAAAAGAACTAAGAGACAAACGCTATCATCAACTTTTTTTAGCAAAAAACGCTGAAGGCTACCGAAATCTTACCAAACTTTGCTCCTTGGGTTTTATTGAAGGGCAATACGGAAAATATCCTCGTATTGACAAAGAATTGGTTTTGCAATACCACAAAGGTTTGATTGCGACGACTTGTTGTTTGGGAGCAGAAGTACCACAAATGATTTTGACCAAAGGGGAAGATGCTGCTCGCAAATGCTTCAAATGGTGGTTGGATTTGTTTGGCGAAGATTATTATATAGAATTACAGCGTCATAATCTTCCTGACCAAGAGAAAGTCAATGAAGTATTGCTGCGTTTTGCCGTAGAATTTAACGTTAAAGTGATTTGTTC
The DNA here is from genome assembly GCA_043777755.1 of Saprospiraceae bacterium. GTDB lineage: Bacteria > Bacteroidota > Bacteroidia > Chitinophagales > Saprospiraceae > CANHEE01. Next base: position 8,780 of record JAYWHK010000056.1, on the reverse strand, counting down.
AAATGACTCACACTACGTCAATCAAGAAGATTCCAACGCACATGATATTCTGTTGTGTATCAATACAGGTGAAAAACAAGCAACGCCAAAATGGGAAGATTATTCTGACGAAGGAGGCTCTCAAAAAGGTCGTCGTTTTGCTTTTCCCAATGATCAATTTTATTTTAAAACGCAAGCGGAAATGGGAAAAATTTTCGCTGACGTTCCACAAGCCTTGGACAATACCTTAGAGATTGTGGATAAAGTAGAGGTTTTAAAATTGAAGCAAGACATTTTATTACCCAATTTTGAGATTCCACAAGGACACCTCACACAAGATGATTACCTTCGACACATTACTTACGAAGGCGCAAAAAATCGTTACAAAGACATTACACCAGAAGTAGAAGAACGCTTGAATTTTGAATTACATACCGTCAAAACAATGGGTTTTGCTGGTTATTTCTTGATTGTAGCGGATTTTATCAAGGCTGGTCGTGATTTGGGTGTATTTATTGGGCCTGGTCGTGGTTCGGCGGCTGGTTCGGCTGTTGCCTATTGTATTGGCATTACGAACATTGACCCGATAAAATATCAGTTGCTATTTGAGCGTTTTTTGAATCCAGATAGAAAATCCATGCCCGATATTGATACAGATTTTGACGATGAAGGTCGCCAAAAAGTGATTGATTATGTGGTAGATAAATATGGAAAACAGCAAGTTGCTCAAATTGTGACGTATGGCACAATGGCTGCAAAAATGTCTATTAAAGACGTTGCTCGTGTGATGGATTTGCCGTTACAGGAAAGTAATGCCTTAGCAAAATTAGTTCCTGACAAGCCTGGAACTAACCTGAATCGTGTACTTTTTGCACCATTAGAAGGTGAAAAAAGTTTAAAAGAAAAAGAAGGTTATCAGCCCGAAGATATTGAAAACATCAAAAAACTCCGTGAAATCTACAAAGGCACAGATATGGCTGCTGCGGTTCTCAAAGAAGCGGCAACTCTGGAAGGTTCGGTTCGTGGAACGGGTGTTCACGCAGCTGGAATTATCATTGCGCCAAAGGATTTGACAGAAATTATACCTGTTTGTACTGCAAAAGATTCTGACCTTTTACTTACACAATACGAAGGCTCTATTATTGAAGACGCTGGCGTTATCAAAATGGACTTTTTAGGCTTAAAAACCTTGACCATTATGCGTGACGCTTTAAAAATGATTGAAGAAAATCATGGTGTAAAAATAGAAATTGATGAAATTCCATTAGATGACCAAAAAACATACGACCTTTACCAAAAAGGAGAAACCAATGCGACTTTCCAGTTTGAAAGTCCTGGTATGCAAAAACACTTGATTAACCTTAAACCCGATAAGTTTGCCGATTTGATTGCGATGAACGCACTCTATCGTCCTGGCCCTATTGAATACATTCCTAACTTTATTGCCCGAAAACATGGGCGTGAAAAGGTCGCTTATGATTTGCCAGCAATGGAAGAATATTTGGGCGAAACGCTTGGAATTACCGTTTATCAAGAGCAAATCATGCTTTTATCGCAAAAATTAGCCAACTTCTCAAAAGGTGATGCTGACGTTTTGCGTAAAGCAATGGGTAAAAAACAAAAGGCTGTTTTGGATAAAATGAAAGGTCAATTCGTAGAAGGAGCGACTAAAAATGGACATCCAAAAGACAAATTAGATAAAATCTGGACAGACTGGGAAGCCTTCGCTGCTTACGCTTTTAACAAATCGCACTCTACTTGTTATGCTTTTGTGGCATACCAAACCGCCTATTTGAAAGCGCATTACCCGAATGAATACATGGCTTCTGTTTTGACGCACAACCAAGCCAATGCCGAAAAAATTATTTTTTTCTTAGAAGAATGTCGTCGAATGGGTTTGGCTGTAAAAGGTCCTGACGTGAATGAATCAAGCATCAATTTTTCGGTCAATAAAAGAGGTCATATTCGTTATGGACTTGGAGCATTGAAAGGTGTTGGCGAGGCGGCGATTGACAATATGATTTCAAATCGCAAAGAAAAAGGACATTATAAAGATATTTTCGACTTTATGCAACGCCAAAATCTCCGTACTGTGAACAAGCGAGTGATGGAAAGTTTGGCTTATGCAGGAGCTTTTGATGGTTTTGAAGACATTGATAGAGCGCAATATTTTGCGGCGAGTGATAAATACGAAACCTATATCGAACACCTTACAAAATGGGCTGGTGCTTATCAAACACAAGTTGACAGTACACAAAACTCCTTGTTTGGTGCATTTGCGGACAGTATTTCAGTGGCAAAACCTCCCGTTCCAAAAGTAGAAAAATGGGCATTGATTACCAAATTAGAAAAAGAGAAAGAAGTAACAGGGATTTATTTGAGTGGGCATCCTTTAGATGATTTTAGGCTTGAAGTAGATAGTTTTACAACATCTACGCTTGACAATCTACCGAATATGCAAGGGAAATCTGAAAAGGTAAAAATTGCTGGTTTTGTAACTGGCGCAGACCATCGAATCAGTCAAAAAGGAACTGGTTGGGGTCGTTTTACGATGCAAGATTACACTGGAAACTTGGAAGTAACACTTTTTAGTGAGGATTATCAAAAATTTAAATTTTTGTTAGAGCCTGGTGCAGCCTTATTCTTGGTTGGTGCTTGGGAAAAACGTTGGAACTCAGAAGAATGGAGTTTTAAATTGCAAGAAGTCAAGCAATTGGCTGGTATTGGTGCATCAATGACACAGAGCATCACCGCCAAAATCCCAATTGACAACATTACCAACGATATGATTGATGGTTTAGATGAACTTTGTAAGCAATTCCGTGGAAAACACGATTTTAAAGTACAACTTATTGATTTTACCAATAAAAATGCCATGCACTTTATCATTGGAAAACAAAAAGTCAATGCCGCAGAGAACGAATTTGTCCAAGGTTTGGACAAATTAGGAATCGAATGGAAGTTGAATTGATCACTTTTAGACAATTATCAAAGGTTTTGTAATAAGTACTTCGACTGAAATAATCGACATTTTAAAGTATTGTAAAATATTGTAAATCAATGAGTTAAAAGACTTGTGACTTATGGATTTAGTACTACTTAAAAATAATAAAAATACTCTTCAAAAAAATAAACTTGAATGAGCCTGTTGTAATTATGAATCTTTTAAAAATAAGTATCAAAAATATTTTTAATAAACCATTGAATACTATTCTGAGCCTTATGCTTTTTGCATTGGGTATTGGTTTGATTTCTTTCCTTTTATTATTAAACAAACAGGTTCAAGACAAGTTTGATAAAAACTTAGCTGGTATTGATTTGGTGATGGGCGCAAAAGGAAGTCCACTTCAGTTGATTTTGTGTTCGATGTACCATATTGATGCACCAACAGGCAATATTAAACTAAAAGAAGTTCAGCCTTTTTTGAATCCAAATCACCCTTTATTTTCAGCGGCTGTTCCACTTTCTTTGGGCGATAGTTATCAATCTTATCGAATTGTTGGTACAAATGCTTCTTTTTTAAACCTTTACAATGCAAAAATTGCTAAAGGAAAAATATTTGAACAAGCCTTAGAAGTCGTTATTGGCGTACAAGTTGCTGATGCGCTCCATCTAACTGTTGGCGATACTTTCAAAAGCAATCATGGACTTCAAAATGATGGCATGGATCACCATCACGACCAAGATTTTAAAGTGGTTGGTATTTTGGAAGCCTCTGGTTCTGTTACAGACCAGCTCCTTTTAACTTCAACAGAAAGCATCTGGGCGGTTCACGAAACAGAACATGACCATGAAAACGAAACTGAAGAAGAACACGCAGAACATGAAAATGACAAAAGCATCACTGCGCTTTTGGTAAAATATCGAAGCCGCACCAATTTTCAAGCCTTAAATTTACCTCGTAATATCAACGAAAATACCAATATGCAAGCTGCAAGCCCTGCCATCGAAATACAGCGTTTGTACAGTATGATGGATTTTGGTGAAAAAACATTGCGCCTATTGGCTTTGGTAATTATTGTTGTTTCAGGGATTAGTATTTTTATCGCCCTTTTTAATGGGTTACGAGAACGAAAATACGAACTTTCGCTTATGCGTGTTATGGGTGCATCTAAATTGCAGCTCTTTTTTTTGATTTTGGCGGAAGCATTTTTATTGGCAATTTTTGGAGCGTTGATTGGGTTATTTTTTAGCCATATTTTGATGCAATGGCTTGGTCAATATTTACAAACATCTTACCGTTATACTTTTGACGCTTGGAAATTATTAAAAGAAGAAGGTTTTTTGTTTTTAGCCGCTTTATTTATTGGTTTGATTGCAGGAATCATTCCAGCAATCATGGCGTACAAAACAGATATTGCAAAGGCTTTGAAAGGGTAGTTTATTGGTTCTTTTACATAAAAAACAGCCGAATAACGACGAATCGCTATCGGCTGTTGAACACTTCAAGTTAAAAAAAATTATCGCGCCATGAATATCTTTGAAAAAGCTAAATCAGAAGATTTAGCTTTTTTATTTACCTAACATATCAAATTCTACTCTACGGTTTTTGTAACGACCATCTTCGGTATCATTACTGTCCACAGGAACACCGTCTCCGCAACCACGGTATGACAATTGCTCTACGGGTGTACCTTTTTTCAAGAAATAATTATACACACTTCTTGCTCTTGTCACTGAAAGTTTCACGTTATCCAAATCACTGCCACCAGTGTTGTCTGTATGACCTGTAATACGCAACACAAAACTTGGGTACTTTTGCATCAAGCTATAAATCTGAGAAAGCGTAGCATAAGATTCTTTTTTCAAAATAGATTTACCTGTTTGAAATTGAATGGCATTAACAGCTCTTTCTAAAGTTGCCATATCTTCAGCTGTAACAGCACTCAATGTTTCACCTTTGTAAGTTGGTGCAATTTGCTCAGGAACAACAGCAATACCGCTTGTTGTACTGCTATATTCGATATCGTTACCGCTTTTGCGAGAAGTTGATTTTTTAGAAGACTTCTTTTTTCCTTTTGAAGATTTAGAAGACTTTTTGCTTGTTTTTGTAGTATTATAAGAACCATCATTGTTCAAAACAACCACTTCTGATACAGGCAATTGAGATAAATCTCTTGTACCATCTGTTGTATAATTACTTGACGATGATGACGTTTCAGTCGTTCCTAATACATTGCTTGGAGCGGTTGTTGTAGTTGCTCCTTTACTTGCCAATGCTCCTTGGTTATTACCATTAAAAGTACTTGTTGAAGCTGGCGTTGCACTCGTTGTTGTCGTTGTATTGGTAGAAGTTGGAATAGTTGCTGTTGGAGCAGTATTCGCAACAGGACTTGTCGTATTCGTTGCAGAACCAATACTTGGTTGTTGCAAATTATTTGAGGAAGTACTTGCTGCATTTTCAGAAAGCGAAGTTGTTGAACCAGGTAAAACATTATTGCTTTCTGGTGTTGCAGTAGAATCTATCACGGGACAACCCATATTGGATTGAGGACCAACTTCTTCAGGACATTTATCTTCTTTATCAACAATACCATCTTTATCTGTATCTTTCAAAGGGCAGCCATTTTCTTCCTCTACACCTTTTACATCAGGGCAAGCATCATCTTTATCAACAATTCCGTCTTCGTCAGTATCGGGACAACCGCCTAACGATTCCGTTCCTTTTTCAGTCGGACACTTGTCTGTATTGTCAGGAATACCGTCACCATCACCGTCAGCACAGCCTGCAAATTTTGACAAACCTGCTACGTCAGGACAAGCATCTAATTTATCTGAAACACCATCGCCATCACCATCGGGACAACCTTTTGAAGCACGAGTTCCAGCTTCATCAGGACAAGGGTCTTCGTCATCAGGAATACCATCTTTGTCGCCATCACGTTTGAAAGGGAATCGGTAGCCGACTGTTAAGTTTGCCACTTCGTACCAATCTCTTTTTTCAGGATTACCTGCTTTACTAATGCCATCTATATAATCACCACCCGTAATTGGAATACGAACACCACCATCAAGACCAATCATCCAGCTTTTACTCAGATCATAACGAATACCTGCACCAACAGGAATCATAAAGTGAACAAAGTTTTTGTTGCCTTGGTCAGCGACAATTGAAGCGGAGTCACCAACTGTATTTGGAAGATTGAAGTTTGTTTTTGGATTAATATAAATTGCCCCAGCTCCAATATTGATGTACGGCGATAACATTCGATGAAATTTTTTGAATTTGCCATAACGCCAGCCTCCGAAAGGCTCCCATTCTATCATCGCTGCGCCATCATAAAATGGTGCAGAAAAAGAAAAATTACGGGCTTTGCGCCAAGCATCTTCAAAATTAGAGTCTTTCCCTTGCATTTGTCCCGTTTGAAAATTAAAACGAGCCGCAAATCGGTCAGTGAAAGAATAACGAGCATAAAAACCACCACCTGGACGTAACTCTTTCAAACCCAATTCGGGGCAGTGAATCTCGCCATTGTAATAGGTTACGCCACCAAAAAGTGCTGCATCCCAAGCCTGATGTTTTCCACCAGTTTTCTTTTTAGGTTTTGCCATTTTTTCTTCTGTATTCTCTACTTGTTCGGTAGGTTCATCAGAAGTAGCTTTTTTAGACTTCTTTTTTTTCTGTGCATTTGCATCTGCCGCAAAGCACAACATTAGTGTAAGTAATAAAATTGTAAACTTGTTCATAGCGCAAAGTTTGTAAATTTTCCCTTTATAAAAAATATGTTTGTTCTGTATCTTGCTACTCCATTGGAATAGTAAAACTTACCTGAATTTTAGTAATGACAACAAAGGGGGAATGTTCACTAAAATCTCAAAGAAATTTTTAGCAAATAAGTGAGTGCATACAGGGGAGTATGAAAAAGTGTGAGTGAGTGTAAGCGTATCTAAATCGCCGTCTGAATCAAATGTTACCGCAATTGTGTCACAGTGTTTTTATCATTTGACGCTACAAAGTTAAGGGAGTTTTTAAAAAAAGTAAATAGCAAACACAATAAAAATAAAAATATTTTTTTTCATCAATAATAAAATGCTGATTATTAACATTTTATAAAAAAAATAAAATATGTTTATTTTTCTTTTTTATAAAATATAATTGGTAAAATCATATTTTTAAATTTTATTTCAAAAATTCGTGTCACAATATTATTGTCAAATTGATATTTTAACAACAAATGAAATTAAATTAAAAATGTTTAATTTTGTGACATTGTAAAAAATCAAAAAATTTCTTTTCTTATTTTGGACTACTATTGACAAGCAAAGCCACCACCATTTTCAATTAGAAAATAGCAACTGTTTTTACTTTTTGTATGCCTAATCTACAGACAAAGCCTTACCTTTGCCCTTCAAAGCTAAAATGATGAATAAAAATTATAAAAGTACGATTTCGATTGCCCTTCCAGTAATTATTGGACAAGTCAGTCAATTGTTGATGAATGTTTCGGATAGTGTGATTGTTGGACGATTGGGTGAACGTGCGCTGTCAGCTGCTGCTTTTGCCAATAGCTGTTTTATTTTGATAGCTATTTTTGCTTTTGGTGCATTGAACGCTGTTCCGAGCATCGTGGCGGAAGCCCGTGGTGCTGAAAATCAAGATGCAATTCGCCAAAATTTTAGGGCAGCGATTTGGTCGGGTTTGTTTTGGGGTATTTTGGTTGGGCTTTTGGTCTATCTTTTTTCTTTGGTGATGCCTTATATGCAACAGCCAGAAAGCGATGTTGTCCAAGCACAACCTTTTATGGTTTTGATGGCGATTTCTACGCCTTTTATGTGTCTTTATACTGCAATAAAAGGTTATTTTGATGGTATGGAAAAAACAAGCGTAGGTATGAATATTTCTATTTTGGGCTTGGCTTTAAATGTTTTTTTCAACATAGCTTTGGTTTTTGGTCGTTTTGGATTTCCCAATTTAGGATTGATTGGTTCAGCTTGGGCAACGTTGATAAGTCGTATTTTGATTTTTATCATCGTGATGATTGTAGTAAAAAAACATCCTCTAACTAAAAATATTTTCAGCGTACAAATGCCTGATTTTCAATACATTAAAAATATTATCACCTTGGGTTTTCCGATGGGATTACAACTATTTTTTGAAGTGGCAGCGTTTTCAGGCGCAGGTATTATGATAGGTTGGTTGCCAGAAGAACAAGCGATTGCTGGTCGTGCAGCACATCAGATTGTGCTGAATACTGTTTCGGTGACGTTTATGGTGATGTTGGGCGTTTCGGTGGCAGGCAGTGTTCGAGTAGGTGAAGCACTTGGACGAAAAGACAATCAAGGTATCTACGAAGCTGGTAAAACGGCATTGGTTTTAGGTTTGGTAATTGCAGCGATAAGCTCTTTATTTTTGATTGTTTTTAGGAATCAATTTGCTGCATTGTATGGCATAGAAAGTGCGGAAGTTGGCGCAATTGTTGTTCGACTGACTGTTATTGCAGCTATTTTTCAGTTTTTTGATGGTTGTCAATGTGTAGGTGCGGGACTTTTGAGAGGTTTGCAAGATGTCAAAATTCCTACTATTATTACATTTGTGGCTTATTGGATTTTGTGGCTTCCCTTAGCCTATTGGCTTGGTTTTAAGCAAAATATGGGCGTTGATGGCATCTGGTATTCAGATGTTTTCGCCTTGGGTTTGGCTGCGGTTTTACTAAATGCAAGGTTTTTTTCAATGGCAAAAAAAATACTTGTATAAATTTTTTTAAGCGGGCGTTCAAAATTGATTAGTATTATTTTGTCGTTGAGAAAAAAGTTATAAATAACTGACTATAAGGAAGTTATTTATGATTTTTTGAGCAATC
>JAYWHK010000055.1:0-13099 GCA_043777755.1 Saprospiraceae bacterium | reverse complement strand
TTTAAAAGATTTGTGTAAAATTCATTTTCTGTCATTGGACTTCTTTTTTACAAATGTAGTAAAAAATTCAATGAGTCCACAAAAATTTTAAAAGAACCCCCAAATATTAATTTATACTTTTATTATGAAAAAAAATATTTTAATTGTCGCTTTGATTTCAACGATTGCACTTTTCGCTTCTTGTCGCAGCAATAAATGCAATTGCCCTCATTTTGAGAAAGAAAATACAGAACGTCAGTCAGCTAAAAAATAAAATACAACGATGCGATTATTATGTTTATTTATAGGTCTAACCATTGGTTACGCCTCAACTTCGTTTGCCCAAACGACATCTCCTTTTTCTGCTTTTTTTAAAGAAAAAAATAGCACACCCAAAGCGATAGATGATGTTTTTTTTACCATTGAAAAACAAGGAAATGGCGCATCGCCAAAACGTGGCGATTATGTAAAACTCAAATATGTAGGAAAATTACTTGATGCTACAGTTTTTGACGAAAGCAAAAACGAACCATTTGTTTTTCGCTTGGGTTATCGTCAAGTAATTCAAGGCTGGGAAATGGCAATTCCTCAACTCAAAATTGGTACAAAAGCAACCCTTTACATCCCTTCAAATCGTGCTTATGGAAACCGAGATATGGATAAGATTCCAGCCAATTCTCCTTTGATTTTTGAAGTCGAAATACTCGAAATTCTAAGCGAAACAGCTTATGAAAAATACAATGCCGACTTAGAAAATAAAGAAAAAATAATTTTTGAAAAAAATAAAAAAATAATTTTAGCGCAAGACATCAAAAATATTGCAGCTTACGCAGATGAGAATAAGTTAAAAGCACTGCGAACAAATACAGGTTTGCACTATGTTATCAGTAAAAAAGGCAAAGGTGATTTTCCTAAAAAAGGTGATTTGTTGAGCGTAGAATACGAAGGCAGCTTGTTAGACGGAACTGTTTTTGACAGCAACAAAGACAAAACGCCTTTTCAATTTGTACTGGGCGCAAAAAAAGTCATGGAAGGCTGGGAAGAAGGTTTGTCTTTTTTCAACAAAGGAAGCGAAGGCTACTTGTTGATTCCTTCAAGTTTGGCATACAAAGGTACAGCAATTGCTGATAAAGGAGTTCCACCCAATGCCGTTTTGATTTTTAAAATTAAAGTGAAAGAAATTAAGAAAAAATAGTATAAAATTTTTAATAAAATTGCGAATATCACAAAACAAGTGTACCTTTGCACCTCGAAAGAATCCCTTAGTGATAAGGCGTTGATTTTCAATAAATTATTATATTTTTTAACTAAATTTTTTAATCATTTGTCTGATGAAAAACTTTTAGAAACTGAAAAATAATTGATTTTTTAAATTATTTATTTTTCAACTAAAAGCCATCATTCAAATAGGCTCGTTACAAATGAACGAAAATGTAGAAGAAACAACAACACCTGTTGTTGAAGCTGTTGTTGAAACAGTAGCACCAGCTCCAATTGTTGAAGCTGTAGCACCAGCAGTCGCTGCACCAGTGCAGTCGGCTGTGGTAGAAAAAGAAGAAGCAATTGAATTAGAAATTGATGTGGACGTTGCTGTAACAGGCGCAGCACACGATGCGTTCAATTGGTCTATCGGTAAAAAAGCTAAACACGCTTACGGTGTTGATGAATTTGCAGCTTATTCTAAGCAGTACGAAGCATCAATGAACCAAGTTGGTGATGGTTCTATCATCACTGGTAAGGTAATGGCGATTAGCGGTGGCGACGTTGTATTAGACGTGAACCACAAATCTGACGGTTTGATTCCGCTTTCAGAATTCCGTGATATGCACGATTTGAAAGTTGGTGATAGCGTAGATGTTTATGTTGAGAAACAAGAAGATGGTCGTGGCAACTTGAAGTTATCTCGTCGTAAGGCGAAATTACTCCGTGCTTGGGAAGCAATCTTGGATTCTTTCAAAAACGGTACGGTTATCCGTGGTCAAGTTATCAGCAAGACAAAAGGTGGTCTTATCGTGGACTGTGGTGGTTTGGAAACATTCTTACCAGGTTCTCAAATTGACATCAAACCAATCAACGATTACGATGGTTACGTAGGCAAAGTAATGGAGTTCAAAGTAGTAAAAGTGAACGAAGTTATCAAAAATGCTGTTGTATCTCACAAAGCACTTATCGAGAGCGATCTTCAAGAGCAACGTGAAACTATCATCGGTGGTTTGGAGAAAGGTCAGGTATTGGAAGGTATCGTTAAGAACATCACTGATTTCGGTGCGTTCTTAGACTTAGGTGGTGTAGATGGCTTATTGTACATTACGGATATTTCTTGGGGTCGTATCAACCACCCTAACGAAGTGTTACACAATGGTCAGCGCATCAACGTTGTTGTTCTCGACTTCGATGACAACAAGAAGCGTATCTCTCTTGGCTTGAAGCAATTGACTCCTCATCCTTGGGAAGTATTGAGCGCAGAAGTTGGCGAGAACTCTATCGTAACGGGTAAAATCGTTAATATCGAAGATTACGGCGCATTCTTGGAAATTCACTCAGGTGTAGAAGGTTTGATTCACGTTTCTGAGATTACTTGGAGCAATCAACCAGTAAATGCTCGTGAATACTTCAAGTTGGGTCAAGATTATAGTGCAAAAGTAGTAACAATTGACCGTGACGATCGCAAAATGTCATTATCTTTGAAGCAAATGACAGGAGATCCTTGGGGAGATATTGATGCTATCTATCCAAAAGAAAGCCGTGCAACGGGTGAAGTGAAAAACATCACACAATATGGTGTATTCGTTGAGCTTCGTGAAGGTGTTGGTGGAATGGTTCACATTTCTGACCTTTCTTGGTTGAAGCGTTATGCGCACCCAAGTGAGTTCACGAAAGTAGGTCAAAAAATCGACGTTATGATTTTGGACATCGACAAAGACGGTCGTAAGTTGTCATTAGGTCACAAACAATTGGAAGAAAACCCATGGGATGCTTTTGAAGCAATCTTCCCAATCGGTTCTTACCATGAAGGAAAAGTATTGCGTCGTGATGACAAAGGTGCTGTGATTTTATTGCCACATGGTTTGGAAGCGTTCTCTCCAAAGAACCACATCAAAAAAGCTGATGGTGCGTTGGTAGATGCTGAAGAAACATTGACTTTCAAAGTTATCGAATTCAATCGTGATGACAAGCGCATTTTGGTTTCTCATACTCGTTACAACGAAGATATGAAGAAAGAAGCTGATGCTGTGAACAACAAAGCGAAAGAAGGCGAAGCAAAAGAAGAACAAGCTGCCATCAAAGCTACTCAAGACAAAGTAGAGAAATCTACACTTGGTGACATGGACGCTTTACAAGCATTAAAAGAGCAATTTGAAAAGAAAGATTAATTTTCTTTTTGATAAAATAAAAAAATCCGACTCTGGCGAAAGCTAAGGGTCGGATTTTTTGTTTTAGGATTTTACCAATTCCTGCATACCGTAGTATTCTATTGCTTTTTGTTTGAGAGGATTGGTACTCCATTCTTCCCATTCGGCGGTGTAGGGATTATAGCCGCATTTGAGTGGTTTGGAATACATATCTTCTGGATTTTCGATGTAGGCTCGGCAGTCGGTACAGATATGTCTAAATTCGCAATCTTTACATACGCTGATTTGGTCTTTTTTGACATTCCAGTATTTCTTAAAATCTGGATGGTCGAGCGCTTCTTGTAAGGATGTATCTCGAATATTGCCAAAAGACTGCGCCATGCTTGGGCAGTTTTTGATATTGCCATCTACGTCAATGCTGATTTTGCGGTTGAGGCAGGTGTTGTGGTGTTGGGATTCGGTGAAATGCTTAATGTTTGTAATAAATAAACCACTTTCTACTACTCCACAATTATGCATATTCAAATTCGTGGGAGTAAATATTATATTACCAAAAACAGAAGGTATTGGATGATACAATTCTGCCTTTGGTGCTTTGTAAATGAAGATTTGAAAGATATTTTGAACCTTAGTCAATAAATTTTCTACTCTATCTCTTATTCCATCAATATAGTAAAGCATTAATTCTATACTATCAAACTCATTACTATTTAGCTTTTCTTCAATAAAAATGAGAAATTCGCTTACTTTTGTACCATAATACCTAAACTGAAGATGACGAATACCCATTATCTGTGCCATTTCAATAACGTTTAATTTAGCATCAAAATAAGTATTATCGTCTAAATCAATTATCATATTCGTAATTTCATAAGGAGAATTCCAAGATTCATCTATTTCTGGGAATAGCTCAGGATGTTTTGTAGTAAAAATCAATTCTTCGCTTTCAAAAAATTCATAAAATTCATTAATACTGATTTCATTGATTATTTTTTCTTCTTTGAGAACATCTTCCAAAACTCCCGATCTAAAAAGCTTTGCAAAAAATAATAATTCATTTGGAAACCGATAATATTGTTGCCGTTGTGTATCAATCAGAGTGAAATGAGTTTTGCCTTGTGTGGTCTTGATAGTTGAAAAGTATTTAACAAACATAATTTAGCTATTTTATTATGAATTTTTTAAATTATCACTTATTGGTACACATAATCTGGAAATACTTTTATAAAAAGGTGCTACCACCCGTTTGCCAGTCATTAGATACTTGCTTGCAGTTGTAGGAGTAATAGTAGGGGTTTTCATTGTATTTTCGTCATATATAGTTGCATGATGAAAAATCAAAGGGAGTTTTCTCTTTAATTTATCAAATATTACTTTCTCTTTACTGCTGATTTCCATTATGAAGTGCGTTTAATTTGTGAGCAATATCTTTTTCGATGTAATAATTACAATTATCAGAAACCCAACTAAATTGTCCATTTGGATTGACTTCTAAAAAATAATAATTATCATCGGTACTATAAATCAAATCAAAAGATCCTGTTTTTAATTGACTTTTATCAATAAATTTCTTTAGTGAATTAATAATATTATCAGGTAAAGTGTATGGTACGCATCTATTTTCTTTTTCAAGATTATAATTTCGATAATCTATTGCTGTTTTCTCATCTTTTTGAGAAAAAATTGCCATTGGGTAAAATTTTTCCATAAAATAGAAAATTCTTAATTCAAATATTTTGGGGATATACTGTTGTATTAACATAGGAACAAATGTATCATCTAATTTCAATAAATCGTTTTCATTTACTTTGAAGGTTCCTTTAGAGGCAATGCTTAACTCACCTATAAGTTTACCATCTAAATGGGCATTGTTTAAGGGTTTGGAAATACAAAATTCATGTTTTTGTAAAAAAGCAAGTGCATCTTTTTTATTAGATGTTACAATAGTTGCAGGTATTTTTAAACCCACCTGTTTTGCGTATATAAAATTATTTAATTTATTATTTGCAGGATCAGCTTGATAACTACTGATGCTAAAAGGGATGGTATAATAACTCTCGCTAATGTAATCATATTCTTCTTTCAAAAAATTAGTACAAGTTTCGCTAAGTATTTTTGCTTTAATTGGATATTCAAACCTTATAGAGCCTCTACGAAACCATAAAATATCTTTTTGGTCAACTGATAGCTCTTTATTTAAATGTACAATATTGTAATCTGATTTTTCCTCTGATATAGTTATTGTTAAATTTTGAATAGGCATATCTTCGTAATCTATACGAATAATTTGCATTTTTTCTTGGATACAATATGCCACAACTTCGTCAGTTGCTGTTTCTCTATGTTGTGAAATTATGTATATCATTTTCATTAATTCTTTTTAGATGGAATAATAGCTTTTTTTGCTTTAAGATAACTTGAAAGTTTTCCTAAATCTACTTCACTTCTCCATTTATCTATTTTCGTCATATCCTTAACTTTGTAAAGTTCTAAAGTTTCGGCTTTTTTATTCCAAACCAATTGAGTACCATAAATCTGAGGTAATCCTCTAAGCATCAGTATTCTATCTTGTGATTGGGCAAAAAAATACTTGGGTATGTCGCCATTTTCTCCTGCAAATTTGAGAAGCAATGAGTATTTTTCTTGAAAATCAACACTACAATGAAGAAAAACGTAAAAAAGAATATGCTCAATATCGCCAACACCAATTCTACGATAAGAAGGGTAGCCATAGTTTTTAAAAATATACTCTAAAAGTACCTGGTTATAAGTGTCGTAATGCCCCTGTTCTATCCATTTATCTTTATTGACAGCAATCCAAGGAGCATCGCTATCTTTTTTTCGATATTTTTGATCAAAACTATCTATAGCAATGATGAGTTTTATCAAATTACTGTCTAATTTTCCAAATTCTTCATTGCAGCGACAGTCTAATTGTGCATGAAATTTTTTATGTTTATCAAAGTAATTTTTTTTAAAATCTACTAATGTTTTTTGCCACCTTATTTCATAACAAGCATGAATAGGGTCTTTATCCATGAAATCTAATAAGTGATATTCAATTGTATCTAAACTATAATTGAGCTTGTACATATTGACAATTAAGTTATTTTTATCCATCCAAAAGAATTTTTTAGCCAATCGGTTTTTATGGACTTGTAACATAAATTCCCAGTAACGTTTAATTTCAGCAGTATCAGTTGAATGTTGAATTTTTTCTGTTTTTGCATCAATAGAATCTTGATTTTGACAAAATAAATTTGTTGAACCAATTAAGATAAAAATTAAATATATAAATTTTTTCATTTAATAGCTTTGATAGAAAAGTGATAAGTAGTGCAGAGCATTCATCTGCACTACTTTATCTTTTCAAGGTACAAATTATTTAGTACCTTTCGGTTAAGTTAATGACCAGTGTTGGGATCTTTTGTATCCTGCCCACTCGCTGGTCCAGAATCGAAATGAGTTCTGCCACCACCGCCAGTATCTGAACCACCACCACCACCGTCAAGTCCAGAGTAAGTAGTTTTACCACCGCCAGCAACTTTACGCATTTGATCTTCTGTTAAATTTGTTGCTTTAAAATTTTGTAATTTTTTCATTTCAAAAAAATTTAAAAAGATTTTTCACTCCTTGTCTTTTCAGTGCGCCCAACGTCTTCTCACAGTATTGCGGCAGGGTTAGGAGTAGTAAACGTTTCCCTATAATTGCAATTACAGGGACAAATATAATATGTATTTTTCATCAAAAAAAAAAAAAAATAGACAAATTTTTTTGCAAAAGTATAAAATTTTATTTTAATTATATATTTTTTAACGAAATTAAAATATTAATATTTTGATTGTCAGTATTTTATAAATTAATTAAAAATAAATTAATTAAAAATAAATAAATTTTATAATTTTGTGACAGTGTTGGAAATGATAAAAAAAATCCGACTCTGGCGAAAGCTAAGGGTCGGATTTTTTTTATTATTTAGGATTTTATTAAAAATAACGAATTTTTACCTGAATGTTGGTTTGATTGTTTTTTGCAGTGATGATAAAAGGCGTATTAATTTCAATAACCTGCTCGAATAAAGTTGTAAGCGTTTGAATGTGAAAACTTGAAAAAAAAGAGCCTGGTCGCAAAAAGATAATGCCTACAAAGTTAATAGGCTGCGTAAAGACAAGTTGGCTAAAATCACTGTCCTGCGTAATTATTACCCTATTTTCTTGGCATGATAGCGTGAGCCAATCTATATCTTTTTTTGAAACCATGTCTGCTTGATGAGCATCTTTCACATCGAAATTATTTTCTTTTAGAAAATTCACGACCGATGGTGATATATTTTCATCTGCCAAAAACGAACAATCACTCAACCTCATGCAGCTAAATTTAAAGTGCGAACTTCTAAAAATATTTCATTTTTCAGCGAATTACTTGCATAAAGCAATGCTTCTTTGATACCTTCCGTTGGAATATGCTTGTATTCTTGTACAATATCATCAATAGTAGCACCCGATGCCATCCATTCAATAATCATTTGAACACTAATTCTCGTTCCTTTTATTATTGGTTTCCCACCTAATATTTCTGGGTTTGAAGTAATATAATTTAGTATCATCACAAAAAATTTTATGCAAATCTATATAAATTTCACCAAAAAATCAAATAATTTATGAATATATAACCATGAAATAACGTTTTTTCTTTTTGATAAATAAAAAAATCCGACTCTGGCGAAAGCGAAGGGTCGGATTTTTTGTTTTTTAGGATTTTATTGATTCCTGCATACCGTAGTATTCTATTGCTTTTTGTTTGAGAGGATTGGTATCCCGCTGGCACTATGTATGCTTCAAGCAAAAAATAAACTATTCTACTGTTTTTTTGATTTAAATCAAAATTATAATTTATTTTTTTTATAAATATAATTTTTTTCAAAAAGTATTTATAACTTTGTTCGCTATAAATAAAGTGCATTTTTAGAATATGATACATTTAAATACGGATTTAAAAAATGAAAATACCTACGATGCCATTGTGATTGGTTCTGGTATGAGTGGTGGCTGGGCTGCAAAAGAATTTTGCGAAAAAGGCTTAAAAACACTTGTACTTGAAAAAGGTCGTATGGTAACACACATTGACGATTATTCGACGATGAATATGGATGTTTGGGACTTGCCCAATCATGGTGGTTTAACGCCAAAAGAAAAAGAAGACTATCATGTACAAATGCGTACTGGTTTTTTAGGAACAGCAACCAAACATTTTTTTACAAAAGACAGTGAAAATCCATACATCGAGGAAAAACCTTTTGACTGGATTCGTGGTAATCACGTAGGTGGTCGCTCACTAACTTGGGGAAAACAAGTGTATCGTTGGAGTGAACTGGATTTTGAGGCAAATGCCAGTGAAGGAATTGCGGTGGATTGGCCTATTCGTTATGCGGATATTGACCCTTGGTACACGTATGTTGAAAAATTCATTGGTGTAAGTGGCGAAAAATTAGGACTTTCTCATTTGCCAGATGGTTTTTTTCAACCACCTATGGAATTGAATTGTTTGGAAAAACATTTTAAAGGAGAAGTTCAAAAAAAATACAAAGGTCGCCATGTGACGATTGGTCGGGTTGCGCACTTGACTGATCCTCAGCCTGTTCACCTCGAAATGGGTCGTGGAAAGTGCCAAAACCGTAACCGTTGTTCTCGTGGTTGTCCTTATGGTGCATACTATAGCAGTGTTTCGGTGACTTTGCCAGCGGCGAATAAAACTGGCAATTTGGCAATTCGTCCAAATTCAATTGTTCATTCCATTATTTTTGATGAGGCAACACAATTGGCAAAAGGTGTTCGTGTGATTGATTCTGAAACTAAAGAAATGACTGAGTTTTATGCAAAAGTGATTTTTTGTTGTGCTTCCACCTTGGGTTCTACGCAGATTTTGCTACACTCCACTTCGGAACGTTTTCCGAATGGAATGGGTAATGACAGTGGTGAGTTGGGGCATAATTTGATGGATCATCATTATCGGGTAGGTGCGCAAGGCGAACACGATGGTTTTAGAGATCAATACTACAAAGGTCGTCGTCCGAATGGTTTATTTATTCCAAGATATGTCAATTTAGACAGCGAAACGAAGCAAAAAGACTTTGTTCGAGGTTGGGATTATCAAGGCGCTGGTCAGCGCAGTGAATGGGGCGATGCCAATAAAAAAGAAGGTGTTGGTGCAGATTTTAAAGACAGTTTGTTTAAGCCTGATGGTTGGAATTTGAGTTTGATGGGCTTTGGTGAATGTCTGCCTTACCATGAAAATAAGGCTTATTTGCACAAAGAGAAAAAAGACCAATGGGGCATTCCATTGTTGGTTATGTCGGCAGAATTTAAAGCAAATGAGTTGAAAATGCGTAAAAAAATGCAATCTGACGCTTCTGAAATGCTTGAAAATGCAGGATTTAAAAACATAAAATCATTTGACAATCCAAGTGCGATGGGTATTGGGATTCACGAAATGGGTACAGCTCGTATGGGACGTGATGCAAAAACTTCTGTTCTCAACGCCAACAATCAAATCCATGCTGTCAAAAATGTTTTTGTAACCGATGGTGCTTGTATGACTTCTGCCAACTGCGTTAATCCGTCAATTACCTATATGGCATTGACGGCTCGTGCAGCAAGTTTTGCTGTTGAAACATTAAAAAAAGGTGGTTTTTAAAAATAAGACCTATCCTAAATCCTTTCCATCCGAAGGAGTCCTTTGGACAAAGGAAAGGACTTTAAGAGTGGTAAAAACAATTAATATTCTGGTTTCAAAACACCATTAATGGCGCAAATTTTACATAGCGTATTCACAATGGAACTAACTAATACAATGAATCGTAGAGAATTACTCAAAAATACAGCACTTTTTATAGGTTATTCTGCCACTATTGGTGCTTTTTCAAATGCTTTTACGGCTTGTGCGAGTACTGCAAAAGCCGCTACAAGCGCAATGCCTCGTCATCTAAGTTCAGCTCAATTTAATTTATTGACCGCTGTTGCGGATACACTTTTGCCTAAAACAAAAACACCAAGTGCAAGTGAAGTTGGTGTTCCAAAACATTTAGATGAAGTGTTGGGAACATTGTTTGATGCAAAAGGACAAGCTGAATTTACAGCAAATTTGGCAAATTTAGATGCCAATTGTGTGAAATCAAAAGGGAAATCTTTTTTAGAATGTAGCGCAACTGAACGAGAGGCTTATTTGGTACAATTGGACAAAGAGCCAAATGTTTTTGTTGCTTCAATGTGGGGCATCACTTTATCGGATAATCCACCAAAACATACTTTTTTTAATGATTTAAAAGGCATGATTGTTTCTTCTTATTTTACATCAAAAGAGATTGGTATGAATGTTTTGAATTACGAACCAATCCCTGGTGATTATATTGGTTGTGTGCCTTACGATGGGCAGAATGTTTGGAGTGGTGGATAAGAAAAGGCAACTGCTTGTATTAAGGCAAATAAAAAACGCTACATATTTTTGGGTATGTGTATGGACAAAATAAACACATAGAAACATAGTACATTGATTTTCAATACTATGTGTACGATGTTCCTATGTGTTTAATATCAAATAATTTTGTCTTATTACTTATGTAGCGTTTTTTACTGTCAAATCTTATTTTCTATTTTACGCCAGCACCATCATTCCAACATCCTTTCTTTCCAAATGACTCACGCCCATCAAAAACTCATCTATCGCATAAGCACATTCTCGACCTTCTGAAATTGCCCAAACGACCAATGATTGTCCTCGGCGCATATCGCCCGCTGTGAAAACTTTTTCTACGTTGGTTTGATAATTTTTATCTGTTACATTGCCTCGGTTGTCAAGCGAAACGCCCAAATTCGTAAGCAAACCTTCGTGTTGCGGATGTAAAAAACCAGCGGCAATAAAAGCCAATTCACAAGGGATTTCACGAAGTGTACCTTCTATTTCTCGCATTTCTGTTCGTTTGGTTTCTGGATTGGTAATCCATTCAATATCAACAAGTTGTAAGGCTTTTAGGTTGCCATTTTCGTCACCAATAAAGGCTTTTGTTAAAATAGACCATGCTCTTTCACAGCCTTCTTCGTGACTGCTCGAAGTGCGTAATTGCATAGGCCAGTTGGGCCAAGGCGTACTTTCGTGACGATTTTCAGGCGGTTTTCCTAAAAGTTCGATTTGCGTAACGGAAATTGCGCCGTGACGATTCGATGTGCCAACACAATCCGAACCTGTATCGCCACCACCAATCACAACGACATTTTTTCCTTTGGCATGAATTACTTTTTCACTTGAAATATTGTCGCCCGCCACACGTTTATTGTTTTGGTCTAAAAATTCCATGGCAAAATGAACGCCTTTGAGGTTTCGCCCTTCAATTGGCAAATCTCTTGGAATCGTAGAGCCGCCACAAAGCGCAACCGCATCAAAAGTATTCAATAAATCTTCTGCTTTTATGTCAATGCCAACATTTACATTGGTTTTGAAACGAATACCTTCCGCTTCCATCAGCGAAATACGGCGTTCCACGACTGATTTTTCCAACTTAAAATCTGGAATCCCATAGCGCAACAAGCCACCAATTCGGGTATTTCTTTCAAAAACAGTGACCGTATGTCCTGCTTTGTTGAGTTGTGCTGCGGCTGCCAATCCTGCTGGACCAGAGCCAACAATCGCCACTTGTTTTCCTGTGCGTAAGGTTGGCGAATGAGGACGAATATAGCCTTTTTCAAAAGCCATTTCAGCGATGCTTTTTTCGATATTTTCTATCGTTACGGGCGGCTGATTGATGCCCAAAACGCACGCCTGTTCGCAAGGCGCAGGGCAAATCCGACCCGTAAATTCTGGAAAATTGTTGGTGCTGCTCAGAATTTGGAAAGCCGTTGCCCAATCTTCCAAATATACCGCATCGTTAAATTCGGGAATCACATTGCCCAGCGGACAACCGCTATGACAAAACGGTACGCCACAATTCATGCAGCGACCCGCTTGTGATTTGATTGTTTCTTTTGGAAATTCTTGGTAAATTTCCTTGTAATCGCCAATGCGGACTTTTGGTTCACGACTTTTTGGCAATTCTCTCGTATGTGTTAAAAAACCTTTTGGATTTCCCATATTCCCTTTAATGAATAATTAAAAATTAAGAATTAAAAATGCCCGTTTGGGTATTTTCGGAACTAATTTTGTTGTTTTGGCGTTTTGTGTTTATATTTGTATTTTTAAATTAAAAATTTTAGATAATGACAGCAACTGCCGTACAAAATAATCAATTGTTAGATAAAGAATCTTTAAAAATTGCTTTTCTTGATCTTTTGAAAACTGATAAATCATTTGCTTATGAAATTTCTCAATTTTTTTTACGTCAAAGTGAAAAAGTAGAAATTATGGATATTGATGAAGAAGATCCAGAATTTGATGCGCTGACTCAGCGAAATTTTGAGCGTTATGAAAAAACTTTTAAAGCTTTAGCCTAATGATTTATTTAACAAAAAAACGAGTTATTAGACTCAATAAAAAATCGTATCTTGAGCATGGAGGCTCTTTTACACCTCCTTACAATCTTCTACATGAAGAAAATTTAGATTATGTTTTAGATATTGTGCAATCTGAAATGTTTGGCGAACCTTTGTATCCAACAATTGCTGATAAAGCTGCTGTTTATTTTTACACTCGATGTTCCAGTTTTCTAAAAACAGAACATTTTTAAAAAATTTAAAAAATAATATTTTAATTTATAATAAAATATCAATTTTTTATTTTTA
>JAYWHK010000054.1:0-13178 GCA_043777755.1 Saprospiraceae bacterium | reverse complement strand
CAATTTTTTATTTTTATAAAAATTATAAAAAAATTATAAAATTTTAGTGTCAAAAAAAATTATGCCTAAAATTTCAAAAACTGGAACATCGAGTAGTAAAAGATATTCCTGAAAAAAGCAACTTAATTTTTCAAAATGACAAAATAAAATTCATTTATTTTGACTACAAACAACCTGTTGCTTTACTGCATAAATTTCAAAAAGAATTAAGAATAGAAAGTAGTGAATTTCGTTTATTACCTGAGGAAGCAACCGTAAATGACGAATTTTACACGGAGGCACATTTTTTAGCTTTTGATGGCTCAATGAATAAATTGCGGAATGTTACAGGTTTTGGCGTTGATTTATTTGGTGCATCAAAATTTTTAGCAAAAAAAATCTATTCAACATTACAGTCAGATAGAGAAAAAGACCCTATTGCTGCAAAGCAAGTTTTGATTTTCTTTCAAGGCGCAAGAGCGATAGAAAGTTCAAAATTATGGGAAAAAGTAGCCACCTATTTTGTCATTACAAAGGATAAAAAAAGCCTAATTCAGTTTATTGAAAATGCGAAAAATGCAATAAATCTTATTTCAGATAATCCCAAAAAAGAACTTTTGCAAAGTACATTACATAAATCGCTATCAGCATCAGTAGCGATGGCGTTAGCATTAGAAGGAGTACGAAATGAAAGCTATGGCAAAGAAGATAAAGATAAAAATCCTTTACTTTCAAAATATAATTTGAGTGACGAGCGCATTGAAAAATTATTAAAATATAAAGATTATACACTAAATATTGATGCCTTAATCATAAATTTGCGAAATTCTAACCTTGTTCGACATAACTTTATTAAATTGCCTTTGATAAACTATACGAAATATGCAGCAACTAATGAAGGCTTACAAAAAAGTTATTTAGAAATAGATTTGATACCTGAAAGTAATAACGGCAACTATACATTATTTGAATTAGACGACACTAAAATCGAATACTCTCCAAGATATGTACACTTCCATGAAGTAGCATTGTCTGAATTTAGGCAACAGCTTTGGGAAAAGTCA
This sequence comes from Saprospiraceae bacterium, assembly GCA_043777755.1. GTDB lineage: Bacteria > Bacteroidota > Bacteroidia > Chitinophagales > Saprospiraceae > CANHEE01. The sequence continues at coordinate 12,135 of JAYWHK010000054.1, read as the reverse complement.
AAAGAATTTAAAAATAATACAAAAAAGTTAATTTCTTTTGAAACAAAGGAAGGGGCAATAGAGGATAAAGATAAGGGATATATTGAAAAATCAAAAGATAGTTTCCATAATATCAATAAAAGCATAACATCAAAATTTGATGTAAAGTTTGATTATAAACATTTTGCTAAATCTACTATCAAGAGAAACGATAAACAAGAAGATAGAATTGTAGTACGGCAAATCAGCATTGACCCCAAAAATCGAAAGGAAAAACTTAGAGTAGGTTTGGTAAATATGAAACTTGATGATAGACACATCAAAGAAAGTTATTTGAAAAATCCAATTTTTGATAAGCAAAGAAAAGAAGACATCAATCATCTTTTAAATTTGATTGAAAGAGAAACGTGGAAACATGGCAAATTGGATATGATTGTTTTACCTGAGGTCAGTATTCCTTATAAAGCATTGACTTGGCTTTGTCAGTATGCATTACAACATCAAGTAATAATGGTATTTGGCTTAGAGCATTGGATTGTCAATAATACTGCCTTTAATTTTATGGTTACATTACTTCCGTTTGAAATTAAAAATAAAGAAGAAAATATTGGTGGCTATAAAGCATTATTACCCATTTTTAGAATAAAAAACTACTACTCTCCTAAGGAAAAAGAAATTTTAGAAAGGTATCGCTACGAAATCCCAGAACCTTTTCCATGCGAATATCATCTTTTTAATTGGAAAGGTATTAACTTTGCAGCATTTAATTGCTTCGAGTTAGCGGATATAAAGCATAGAGCAATGTTTAAAGATGAAGTTGATTTAATTGTGGCGTGTGAAAACAATCCAGATACCAATTATTTTTCTAATATTGTAGAAAGTTGTATTAGGGACTTCCATTGCTATTTAATTCAAGCCAATAACTCTAAATTTGGCGATACAAGAATTTCAAAACCTGTAAATAATGTTGAAATTAATCAAATAAAAATAAAAGGTGGTATTAATGCGGCTGTTTTGATTGACGAAATTGACATAAAAAACCTTAGAGATTTCCAAATTCAAGAATATTCATCAGAAAATAAAGATTATAAACCAACTCCTCCTGGCTTTGATAGAGTAAAAGCTATGAATAGGAGAGGGAAAAATTTAAACGAATAATAAAATGTTACAATTTAAAATTTTTGACATCATCGTTAAACTTATACCAGGCTTATTAATTATGACCTTGGTTCTGCCATTTATGTATTTTTTGAGTGGTGGATTAGAAGGACAATTGAGTAAATCTTTGTTAGCTTTTAAGGATTATTCTACTATTACGACTTCGGTATTTTTTGCCCTTTGTTTCATTATTGGTACTGTTATCAATATGTTGTCAAGTGATTTTGAAGAAATCCTTTGGAAACTTTGGGGCGGACGACCTTCTAATCTCTTGTTGCGTGACAAAGTAAAAGCAAAGCCATTGAATAATCCTACGGCTATTTTTGCTTTTTTACAAGAAAAAACCAACGACCAACGACTTCTGGCAAAGACAATCGAACAATTTGAAGACAAAGATTTTGGTCGTCTTTTTCAAACAGCAAAAAATATTTGTAATAACCAAAAAGACAAAACCAAATCTGATGAACGTATTGAAGACTTTTTGAGTAGTTACATATTTATGCGTAATTTGATGATTACCATGCTTTTAAATATTATTGTTTCTGTTTTTTGGTATTTTCTAAACGGTATTCATATAGGATTGGTTGTTTTCTTAATTTTCATCACTTTTTTGATTTATCAACGATGCAAAAAGCAAGGCGTTTATCATACACGAGAGGTGTTTAATCGTGCTTTTGCAACAAGAAATTTATAGAAACACATTGATTTACAAGGTTTTGCAAGTGGTCTTCATTTTTAAAAATTGGGAACAGAGTTTGGCGGATTGTGAAGGAGTAAATAACAACGGGCTTTGTCGTGTAGTGACAAAGCCCGTTGTTTTACTAAAATTCAAAAATCATGTAAGCATTTTCTCTAAGATAATTTTCAACGTACCTTTTTCATCGCGATAGGTTGCTGTAATATCAAAACCGTGTTTTAGGTTCAAAATCAGCATAGATTTCCATTGATTTAGTGTTTTGGTTTGTACTTTTTGTACCCATTTTGACGACACCAATCGTGTTGCAAACACATTAATTCTGCTGCAACACCTTGCTGCCTATACTTGTGATGAACAGCACCCAACCAACTGTAAAACAGTTCTTCCTCTTTCCGATAACCAATTTTAAATCCCGCCAATTCTTGATTTTCATAAGCCAATAAAAATAATATATCTTGCTCATTTTCAATGCGTTGTAAAAATTTATAATTATTTTCAACATTAAAAATAAGCTGGTACAATGCCATGATAGCCGCCTTATGTTCTTCGCTGAGGGTATTTCTAAAAGTATAAAATTGCATTAGTTGTTATTTTTGAAAAAGTAATAATTTTTCTTCTTATCCTTCAAGATTTTACTTTGCTTCATGCAAATTTATTTTTGTTCCACTTCTTTTTTGTCAAAAATTTACACTTTTGAGTAAGGCATTTGGAAATTTTTGTTGGGTTTCAAATAGATGTATTCCCTTTTAGCATCAATAATCCAGTTAAATCTTTTGAGAACATCGCCACCCATAGAACTCATTTTTTGCCTACCGATAGCTCCTGGAAAAAAGCCTACGGAAATATCTGAAAGTACGAAATCGCCAATTTTGAAGGCTGGCAAAATTGCTTTCTTCGTTTTTAGCACATTGCCATAAGAATCTTTCAAGTCTTTTTCATCTATTATTTTTAGTTTTTCGTTGAGTTTATGTTCATTTGCGAATTGATCATCTAACAAAATACTTCCTCCATAGCCCGAATGAAGTAAAAATTTATTGCTCACCCCATTACTACCCGCTTCGACTTCACAATTAGCGGCTACAAACATCATTTCATTTTCATAAATGAGTTTTAATTTACTGTATTTTTTGAGTTTTTTAGGCAAATTGTCAGAGATGACGATGATTTTTTTATCAAAATCAATCTGCATTACTTTGTCTTTAAAAAGGTCTATACCAAATTTTCCGTCAGTGAACTGTCCAGAATGTTTATTTTCGGTTATTTTCACCTCTTTCCACGAAAGGTTCTCGATTTTTAGTGTATTGTGCTGACTTAACCTCACATTGTTGCTCAAACCGCCCCAACTTTCAACCCCATCTATACTCTTATCAAAACTAAGACTTTTGAGGTTTTTAGTAGCTGCTTCCGTCAATGTTACCGCATTGGCAGCCGTATGAAACATAAGCTGCACAGTATCGATTTCATTAAGAATTGCCTTGACAGAAATGTTGTTAAAAGACGTTAATTGAAACGGAATAAGCGTTTTATTCGCTTGTCCAAATGCCATTTGACTTACCGCCAATAACCAAAATGGTATAAAATATTTTAGCATGATTTTATTTTTTAAAATTATTCAATATCACTTGTAAATCTTGCGGAATGTCCATAATTTGTAAAGGTGGCACATTTGCTCCACCTGTATTACCAGTCGGAATTTTGCCGACAAATGATTTCACACCGCCAAAAATCAAGCGCAAAATTTGTCCTTTGATTTCTTTCCAACTTTTGATTTTAAAACCAAAACGGAGCATCATCCAGTGCACTGCCGAGTGTTCAACCGCCCACGGTTGTCCCAAGATATGCGCTCTTTCGAGATGATACCAAGCCAAAGGTAAATCGTTTTGGCTCATACTGTTTTGATAGGCTGTGAGTTCGGCTTGATAATATGCCCGTAAGCCGATTGGCATTTTCCAATAAAATTTCATTTGAAAAATTGAGTTTAGTTAAAGTACTGAGTGGTCATTCAAAACGTGTAATATTCCAAAACACCCTTATAAAATTCCATTTTTCTTCATTTTTAGTTGCTAAAATATTCATACCTGCTTGCATGAGAAGGCAATCATCGTCCACCAAATAATAAGCAAAACTACCAAAACTGAGGTAGTTTTTATCTGACCACAACCAAGGTCAATGTCAAACAAATTTCTTCGTTTGAAATCCATTTAGCACTTGAAACAAGCGTAAGTATCAAAGCGTAACGACACATTTTTTTTAATTTTTTTCAAAAGCAAATAATTTATTCGTCGTAAAGCGGACAGTGTAAAAATACAACATTATCTTAAATTATCAAAAAACATCGCTAAAAATCATGATTTTCAGCTCAACAAAATATTTAAATTTTTTCACAAATAAATTCAGATTATTAAACAGATAGTCAAATGTTTTGGATTGGAAAGCTATCAAGTATTTTTTTATTTTTTGTTCAAAAAATATTTGACTAATCAATGCAAACCTCTATCTTTACTAATAAAGAAACTCATTTGTTAAAAAAACATGGAAAAAATTATAAATTATCTTAGCCCAAGCCAAAAAAAAATCATTGGCTACATACTTTTAGCCTTATCCTGCGCTACGTGGCTTTTAATGCCATTTATTGGTTTATTCAATTTATCAACGGGACATTCGGCTATTTTATTAACGACATTAATCGTGCTTGGAGAAGTATGCTTTGTGCTGTCAATTGTCTTTTTGGGTAAAGAAGTTTGGCAGAAAATAAAGTATTTTTTTGTATTATGGTGGAATAAAATTCGTAATTTCAACAAGCATTAATTACACTAACAGGAAATATTGCCTGATGATATTGGCAGTGTGGTCGCATTTTCATGTAGCGACGATGCAAAATGGGTAAATGCTCAACGTATAGAAGTGAGTGGAGGCATACATATTTAGTATTTTCTAAAATGAATAGATATTTGGTTTTTTTGCCCCTTTTTGAAGATTTTGCTTCAAAAAAGGGCATTTCTAAAGTATTAATTGTGGATGCTTTTTATCTTTTTTATCTTTCAAAATCAAAATCGTCGATAAAAAAATCAAATATTTCAAATTGTCATTTGCTCAAAACCTTCCATTTTTTCGTCAATAATCTGTTTTTCGTTTTTTCAAATTTCTAAGTGAGAAAAGGTACTTTTTCTACTCTATCCTTAATTTGTTCCGCCAAAAAGTCATCAATGCGTTCCAAGTAATTTTCTATACCTTGAAACGCATTTTCGCCAGGAATGTAATGGGCAAATTCCCAATATCGCCAGTTTTTATATTCGCCGAAAGGGGGAATAATTAGCACCATGTGAACATGATTGACACCTGCGATGACAATGCAATTCCTCAAATCATTATCATATTTTTCGCCCATTCCAGCGTAATCTTCCAACATTTGAGGCAGCAAATCTTTAAGCCAACCAATGTTTTGAATATCCATAAAACCACTGAATGTATGCGGTAATATTTCAGAACTGCCGTTTGTAACTTTATAGAAATCAACGACATCTTGGGGCAATTTCACGCCAAGTCGGGTTTCGGCGGCTTCGATTTCAGCCTTTGTTGCCCGTTTTCTGCCAATCCATTGGGCTTTTTTTTCTTTTGCCGTGAACGCATCAGGACTAACAGCAATGGCATTTTGGGATAGATTTTTAAATATTTTTTTTATCATTTGTAATCATTTCAAATATTTGTCCCAAAATCGGTTATTTCTCTACTTCCGAGTCACTTAATTTTGTTAAAAAAGCTTCCTTTATTGGTATGGCATCTTGTTCAAAATAAAAATATACACACAACGGATATTGATGATTAGATGCTAAAAATATTGCAAACGCCTGTTTTTCAATGCTTTGCGTAAATACAAAACTTTCCGACGTGTATATACTCAATTTTCAACCCATCAAATTCAAAACGACAAACTCCATATCCCGTACCTTCTGAATGAATCTAAAATATAATTTAAAAAAGAAAAAAAACCTATTTTGCTGCATTTATTTCACATCTTTTACAAAATTAATATAGCTCATATTTTCTTTTTTAGCATCAATATATTGGTCTTTTTCGGAAATTTTATATTTTAACCCAATTTGGTGTACACCATTTTTAAGGTGTTCGATAGGAATATAGGTCAAAAAACCTTTTTGATTCGTCTTTGGATAGCGATGAAAAAACCATTTCAGGTTATTGCAAGTTGTATCATCAATTGAGACTTCTATGAATTGATTAATGGCAGCCAATCGCTTTCCAACTTCTTTATCTCGCAAAGCAGTACTATCATCTTCGACCGCTTGGGGTTGGTATATTTCTTTAATATCAAAATCCAATACAGCACTATAGGTACAAAATAATGGCACGAAATTATTTTCAATCATCGCACTTGGAATAATCAAGATCTGTACTGGTTCAAACTCCTCACGGGTATCTTCATAGGTTCTGTAAAAACCATATTTCGTTGATGTACTTATATCTGAAAAAGCCCTTTGGTCAGTGTTTTTGATGATCTGTTTGCCAGTATTGTAGGAAGTAAGAATACCAATAATTATGTAAACAAAAAAGATAAGCCCACTTGCAAAACGCCCCAAATTAGTATTTAATATTAGCTTTTGATGCTTATATAAAAAGCTCAAAGACAGTATATTAAATAACAAATAAAAAGGATAATAGGCTTTTGATACCCATTGAAAACGACGAAGTAAGACCAAGAATACATAATCGAAAACGCCCAAAATCACACAGACACTAAACAACAATAAATAATTTTGCCAGTCTGGATACTTTTTTGAATTTTCTAAAGTAAAAAGGTCTAAGCCCGTGAGTTTTGTAAGGAAAACTAAAGCAATAAATAAAAAACCCAATCCTATCAGTTTCAATACTAAAATAATGGAAATAGAAAACGAAAAACCAGATAATCGTTCACAACGATTTATCCATTTGGTACTGCTTCCATTGTCATTGATTTTGGGTTCGATGTAAGCGTTGTAGCCTAATTTTTCTTCTTTTACACCTTCGGGGAAAACGTAATCAACACCCAAATAGCATAAGGTCAATACCCTAAAAAGAATATTTAATCCAAAACCTATCGTCAGCGCACTGACACCAGCCGAAATAAAAAAGAAGCTTAATTGTGCAAAAACAAGACCACTGATGCCCAGTCGTTCTGACATCAAGGCAGTAGGAATCAACAGCCAACTCGATGCGTTGAGCAACGAAACCACTGCGCCCGTTGAGAACAGTAGCTCCAATTGAATACGTTGGTTAAAAAGGTCGGCAATGATGCCTTTGCTGTTGTTTGTATTTTGTTCCATTTGTCGCAAAGGGATAAAAAGGAAAGATTTTAATGTAATTTTTTTGTGTTTGAAGACCTTGAAAGAGCGAATTTCCTAAAGTGACTCCTTTGAAATCGCCGCACAAATAACTGTTTATCAAAGATTTAACTCTTGTGCAACTAAAGTTATCCATATTAATCACTCCTTACCAGCCACCACAATCGCAATCTCACCTTTTACGTTACCTTCGCCTTTAGTATAGTATTCGATGAGTTCGGTAAGTGTACCTTTTTTTGATTCTTCAAACATTTTTGAAATTTCACGACACACGCAAGCCTGTCGGTCTGCTGCGCAAAAAAGAGCCAATTCTTCCAAACATTTTACCAACCTAAAAGGTGATTCGTACAAAACAAAAGTGTGCGTCAAGGTCGCTAAATATTTCAAACGGGTTTGTCGTCCTTTTTTATGGGGCAAAAAACCTTCGTAATGAAACATATCACAAGGCAATCCTGACGATACCAAGGCTGGAACAAATGCTGTTGCACCTGGCAAGCATACAACTTTTACATTGTTGCGGACACATTCTCGAATCAATAAAAAACCTGGGTCGGAAATCCCTGGCGTGCCTGCGTCAGAGATTAAGGCTACGTTTGCGCCACCTTGAATCTGAAGAACAACACTTTTGACTGTTGCGTGTTCATTGTGTGCATGATGCGAGCGCAATGGTGTTGCTATTTCATAATGTTGTAATAATTTTTTGCTGGTGCGGGTATCTTCTGCTAAGATAAAATCTACAGTTTTGAGGACATTAATGGCTCTGATGGTGATGTCCTCTAAGTTGCCGATGGGCGTTGGTACGATGTAAAGCATTGTGTAATAGAAATAAAAAAGCCCTGACTCCGCAGCTGACGGAAACCAGGGCAGTATAAGCCATGAAAAACAATACCACAAAGATAGTAGAGAATATTCCATTCTCCAAATATTTTTTAATATTTTTTTAAAAAATCATTATATTTTTTTTATTAAAAAATATAAATTATTGATAATAAGCATTTTAGTAAAAAAATAAAAATGATTTATACTTTTGTTTTTTATTTTAGAACTATACACTAACTTTGTACTTTAATTGTGTTTAAACATTTATTTTTTTACATGAAAAATCTTCTCTTTTTTTGCTTTTGCATTTTGTTTTTATTGGCTTGTGATAAAGCGGAACAAGTGCCTTCTTATATTTATGTCAAGCCATTTTCGTTGAATACTGATGCCGCAACGCAAGGTTTGAATACCGAAAAAATCACCGAAGCATGGGCTTATGCAGACGATGAATTGTTGGGCGCATTCAAGTTGCCTGCCGAAATTCCTATCTTAAAATCGGGTAATGCTAAAATCACTCTTTTTGCTGGTGTCCATGACAATGGCAGCATTGACAAACCTAATTTTTATTATCATTATGAACCTTTTGTTGTTGATAAAAATCTTGTTCCAAACAAAACAGATACGATTTCGCCTGTGGTAAAATATGCTAAAAATCTGATTTTCAAATGGTTAGAAGATTTTGAAAGTCCTTTGAATAGTTTGAATGTCGATGCTGATATGGACAAAACGACAAATGCTGTTTTTGTCAATACAGATGTCAAATATGGTAAAAAGTGCCTATCTTTGCAGGTGAACAAAGACCATCAATTGATGAGTGTAACGACCAAAATGCCTTTTGAAAAGTTGCCGAACAACCGAACATACATCGAAATGGATTACAAAGGCGATATTCCGATTATTGTAGAATTGTACGGACTGAATACAAGTGGCTTGGAATTTATTGATGCCGCTACATTTAAAAGCAAAACTGAATGGAATAAAGCCTATATTAATTTTAGTACTCGAATTAATGCAAAATATACGTCATATAATGTTATCTTTACAGCCGCTTTGCCACTTGACGCAAATGGAAAACCTGTAAAAGACGCTGGCGAAGTAAGATTGGATAACTTGAAATTGATTCATCCTTAGGATTTTGAAAAGAAGAAAAGAATTATTTTTATACGGATTAGCTGATTTTTTGATGGCTATGCTTGCTTGGGCACTCTTTTTTGTATATCGCAAAAAAGTAGAAGGTATTGCTATAGACAGTAGTATTTTTAGCGACCCTAACTTTTTTTACGGCATTGTCATCATTCCGATAGGTTGGTTGTTGTTTTATTCGATTTTTGACAGATACAATGATATTTATCGTTTTTCTCGCCTTGAAACGCTGTCAAGAACATTTTTTTTGAGCTTTTTTGGTGTTATCTTTTTGTTTTTCACCTTGATTTTAGATGATTTTATCAGAACATACTTTACATCATTTATTGTTTTGTTTTGCTTGCATTTTTCGCTGACGGCATTGGCACGTATGGTGATATTGACTCGAGCAAGCCGACGACTCAAGTCTGGGAAAGTTACTTACGATACCTTAGTGATTGGTGGAAATCAAAACGCCTTAGAACTTTACAACGACATCACAAATCGTGAAAAAGGACTTGGTAATAAATTCGTTGGTTTTATTGATACCAATGGAAACAGTACAAATGACCTTTCGACTTATTTGCCTCGACTTGGCAAAGTTGAAAACCTCGAAATGGTGATGCGTGATTTCCGTATTGAAGAAGTCATTATTGCCATCGAAACATCAGAACACAACCGTTTGCGTGAAATTTTAGATGTTTTATATGATTTTGAAAATCAAGCAATTATCAAAGTTATTCCTGATATGTACGATATTTTGTTGGGAACGGTCAAGATGAACCATCTCTTTGGCGCAATTTTGATTGAAATAAAACAAGAAATCATGCCTCGCTGGCAACAATTGTTCAAGCGAATTTTAGATGTTGTTGCGAGTTCTTGTGCGCTGATTGTTCTGTCACCTCTGTATTTATACATTATAGCACGGGTCAAAATGTCTTCTTCTGGCCCTATATTTTATGCGCAAGAGCGTGTCGGATTCAATGGAAAACCATTTTTTATTTATAAATTTCGCTCGATGCGCACTGATGCAGAGAGTGGTACGCCACAGCTTTCTTCCGATAATGATCCTCGTGTAACGCCCTGGGGCTTTATTATGCGAAAATATCGTTTAGATGAGTTGCCACAATTTTGGAATGTTTTGAAAGGCGATATGTCGTTGGTAGGTCCTCGTCCTGAGCGACAATTTTTCATAGATCAAATCATGAAATTCAATCCACATTACAAGCATTTGTTAAAAGTTCGTCCAGGCATTACCTCTTGGGGACAGGTAAAATATGGTTATGCGTCTAACGTTGAAGAGATGGTTCAGCGTCTAAAATTTGACCTTTTGTACATCGAAAATCGCTCACTTTCCCTTGATATTAAAATTATATTTTACACTTTGGTGGTTTTGGTTCAAGGTAAAGGGAAATAATTAAAAAAAGCCTATCATTTTAAAATGGTAGGCTTTTTTATTAAGTATTTACAGTTCTATCTTGGAAAATCCCTACTCTGATGGCGCATTGCACTCCTTCGGAGAGATTTAGGGCAATGTCATTAAGCTAAGGAATTTGATTTTAAATGCTTTGCTCAACAACCTAAATTTACTTTCTGATGCCCTTACCCTAAAGGGAACTCAGACAAAAAAAGTAAATTTTTCCAATTTTTATGCAATAAAACGATTGTTTTTTATTGCTGAAAACAAATAAAACAATACATTTAAGAGTCGTTCCCTTTAGGGTGAGGGCATAAGAAAGTGCTGTTCAAGTCTTTTGCGAAGCAACACATTTTTAAATTCCTCAGCTTAATGACATTGAGATTTAGGGAACTTTTGTTTTTAGTACATCGTACCAACCATTTCTACTGGCGCAGCCCAACCTTTTGGTGTTCTCAAAAAGGCTTCTGTAAAAGTAGCAAAAGGCTCAGAACAAGTCAATACATTGTCTTGATTATCAACGATTTGTACAAAGAAATCATTTTCAATGCTTGCAATTTTATAAGCATTTTCGTTCAAAATTGCATTTTTCAATGTTGTAAAAGTCGTATTTCTTTCTTTTTCAGAAGAAAAACCAATAGAACGTTGGAAAACAGAACCGTCAGCATTATACACTACAAAATAATGTTTTTTGTCGGTATTTGTAAAAAGTGCATAACCTGTTTTGCCATATTCATCAGTCAATGTTTCGTGACCTAAATATTCATTGTTTGCAGCAAAAATCAAAGCATCGGTAGTGATTTTTTCAGCGATTGCTACTTTTTTAGTATTTTTTTCTACTTTTGGAGCAGCAACTTCATTTTTTACGATTGCTTTTGCAGGAGTCGCAACAACTTTAGTTGTCGCTTTCTCAGTTGCTTTTGCCGTAGGAGTAGTAACAACCGTTTTTGCTACTGTTTTCTTTGCAGGTGCAACTTTTTCAGTAATTTTTTCAGTTGCTTTTGGAGCAGGGACAGCAACGATTGCTTTGCCAGTCAATTCGTTGATTACATTTTCAGCCTCTACTTTATTGGTAAAAGGGCAAGAACGAGCGATTTCAACGCTATTTTTTGCTTTTAAAATTACAAAAAATGATTTACCTTCCGCCAAAATAGAAAAACGTTTTTCGTCTGTCATATTTTTAATAACTGAATTTAAACCCGTTTTTTGAGCAGCTGCGGTAGGATAGCCTTCGCTACGGAAAATTACTTTTCCTGTAGTTGAATTTATAAAGGCAAAATAATATTTGGAAGTTTTTTCGTCAAAGAAAGTTGTAAAACCATTCGCTTCAACATTTTTTGCTTGATTTTGGTAAAAATCACAGCCTAAATAATCATTATTAATCATTTTGATAAGGTTTTGAATATTTTAATAAAATTTCGCTGCAAAGATACAACTTTTTTAAACCAAATAAAATTCTTTAATTGTTATTTTTTTTATAAAATAAAAAAATTTAATTTTGTTTAATGTTTTGTAACTACTCAGGTTATATTTAGTAAAAAAATAAATATTTTACAAAAACCCTGTATCTTGTGGCGATGAGTTTACGCAAAGAAAATATAACCCTT
>JAYWHK010000053.1:0-13188 GCA_043777755.1 Saprospiraceae bacterium | reverse complement strand
TCGAACTAAGTGTTTGCAAAAAGAGTACAATCTTAGAGAGAACCTTTTATCTGGTTCTTCAACCTTGACGGTTGAAGATGACAAAGTGCTGTAGCTTTACTATATTTTCGTTTTAAGGGTAAAACCAAATGCGTTACAGTATAAATCTCCCTTACGCTACTGCAAAATTTATTGCGCCTTCGTCCCAGCTTGCAGCATTTTCAAAAGCAGCCATAAACTCGGAAGGTTCGTCAATAAAAGTCCACATATCAAGGTGTTGTTTACCCATAAAATTCTCTTCTACGCAGCGTTCTAACATTTCACGAAGTGGTGCATAATAGTTTTTTGTATTCAAAATCAAAATCGGTTTCGTGTAAAGTCCCAAACGTTTAAGCGTGATGACTTCCATCAACTCCTCTAATGTGCCACAACCGCCAGGCAAGGCAATTATTGCATCGGTATCGGCATACAAAATGGTTTTTCGCTCCGCCATCGTTTCCGTAACGATAAAATTCTTGACACCTTTGTGGTCCCATTCTACGGCTTTCATAAATTCTGGGATGATGCCCGTAATTTCTCCACCTTCTGCCAAAACCGTATCGGCAACTTGCCCCATCAAACCTTTTGAACCGCCACCAAAGTTCACATGAAAACCATTTTTCACCAAAATAGTTGTCAATTCAGCTGTTTTTTCAAAAAAAACAGGGTCTATCTTCGGACTTGATGCACAATAAACGGCAATTTTGTATTTACTTTTCATAAAATATTTTTTCTTCTATATTGATTTTGACGCAAGCTGGAGCTTCCGCCTACATTACTTTTTCTTTTAAAAAATCCCATAAACCCAAACCTTTGGCTACTTTGTAATAACCATAAGCTGCCAACCAAACCACCATCGCCACAAAGGACATATCGCTCAGGAAAGAATACAAACGATTGTTGTGAAGCGAAGAATGAAAAAAATGTTGGTTCAAAAAATTCAATACAATAAAACTACTGTTGATAAGTAGCAAAATATACCAGCCTTTCACGACTTGTCGCAAACGATTGATGCGGTGATTTTCCTTTTCATCGGATTTTGTTCGGTGTAAAGCCTTGATTTTATGTTTGATGAAACGATACGAAAAATAAGTGTATATCGTAAAACTAAACAAATAAATCGGATAGGCAAAAGTTCCATAAAAAACACTGTAATCGTTTAACCAATACGCTTGTTTTTTTTCAAAAGGATAAAAAAACATAATGGTAAAAAAAAAGAACTGCGCCCAAGGCAATAAAAAATGCTTAATATCTTTGAAATGTAGCCGAAACGAAGGGTATAACGCCGCTTTTACATAAAAAAATAGCAATGGACCAAACCACATCGTATAGAAAATGGGTAAAAATAGCCATTTGGGATTTTTTTCAAAAACATTGAATTTTTGTAATAAATCGTTCAGCAACGTAATCGAAACAGCCGAAATCAAAGAACTAAATAAGAATCGGGCTGTTTTTGTTTCTGTTTTTTGCAACCACGAAAAAATACTCACAAACAAACCTTGCACTACTACCAACAGCAATATTGTTTTTGTCAAAAAATCAAGGGTAAAAATGTACTGTGGCATAACATCAAAATAAAGCGCAAAGCTACGATTAATTTTTTCACTTTAAGGTTTTTATTTGGGTAAAATCACTTTAAAAACACTTCCTTTTGGCATATTGCTACTGACCGTAATCTTACCTTGATGCGCTTTGATGATTTCGTTCACGATGTACAAGCCCAATCCTGTACCTTTAGCTTTTCGGGTATCTTCGTTGCCAACACGGTAGAATTTTTCAAAGATTTTTTTCTTTTCATCATCAGGAATCCCAATGCCTTGGTCAGCAAAAGAGAGGAGAACCTTGTTGTCCTTTTCAGCCAACATGACATTGATTTTGACATCTTCAAAAGAGTATTTGTGCGCATTTCCAAGCAAATTCTCAAAAGCGGAACTCAATCCTTGTCTGTCACCTTTGAGGACAATAGCGTGGTTTGGACTTTCAAAATCAACTAAAACACCAGTATTTCTATCTTCAAAGTCGTGTATAATATCGCTCATCAACTCTTGAACATCAATATCTTCTAAAAAAGGTTGGTAAAAAGCCTCTACTTTTGCTGCCAAAAGAAGGTCTTTGACCAAATCTGTTAGTCTATCCGTTTCTTTGATGGCATTTCGACTGAGCATATCCCGAGAATCTTTTGGCAAATCCCGTTTGAGCATCGTTTCCAATGAAAGTCGAATAGATGCCAGCGGAGATTTGAGTTCGTGCGTAATGGAAAGGAGGAAATTTTTGGTTTGTTGTTCGGCAGTAACTTCCACTTTATGTCCACGATTGATAAGCCAAATTCCAAAAATTAAGCTAAAAATAAACAGCGACGCTTCTCCCAAAATCATCCATTCTTGGCGTTCATATTTTTTTTTCAAGGCTAAAAAATCAGGAAAAGTTGCAAATGCTGCTTCGTCTTTAACTGTTCCTTGCGCAATCAATACCAACCTCATGTACTCCATTTTTGCCTGATAAGCATCTTTATTTTTTAGATACAATAAAGCACTCCACCATGCAAACGCACACAGCATATAGATAATGACGATATTTGAAAGTACTCGAAGGTTTATTTTCATAAAAATGAATAATTAAAAATGAATAATGAATAATTAAATCAAGAAGAGTTTATGACTTATTGACTTACGACTCCTACACATCACGTCAAGTGACTTATTGACTTACGACTAACCTACCGCTTTTCTAATTCTCACCAACTTTTCCAGTAATCCTTCTAATTTTTCTAAGGGCAACATATTTGCGCCATCGGATTTTGCTTCGCTTGGATTTTGGTGTGTTTCGATGAAAAGCCCATCAACGCCAACAGCGATACCAGCTTTTGCAATCGTTTCAATCATCGCAGGACGACCACCCGTTACGCCAATTGCCTGATTGGGTTGTTGCAAAGAATGTGTACAATCCAACACGACGGTTGCGCCAAAAGCCTGCATCTGCGGGATTCCACGATAATCTACAATCATATCTTGATAACCAAACATTGTTCCTCGTTCCGTCAATATAACATTCTGGTTGTCAGTGTTTTGTATTTTATCTTGTGCGTGTTTCATCGCTTCTGCACTGACGAATTGTCCTTTTTTCACATTCACAATTTTGCCCGTTTTGGCAGCTGCCTCGAGCAAACTCGTCTGACGGCACAAAAACGCTGGAATTTGTAAAATATCGACATACGCCGCTGCCAAAGCCGCTTCTTCGTCCGTATGAATGTCCGTAGTAACGGGCAAATCAAAGTGTTCTCCAATTTTTTTCAAAATGGACAATGCTTTTTCGTCGCCAATACCCGTAAAAGAATCGCCACGAGAACGGTTTGCTTTGCGGTAAGAACCTTTGAAAATGTAAGGAATTTTTAAATCATCACAAATACGGCTGACTTTTTCGGCAATGGCAAAAGCCATTTCTTCGCCTTCGATGGCGCAAGGTCCAGCGATAAGAAAGAAGTTACCACTGTCTAAATGTTTGATTTTTGGTATATTATAAAGGACTTGATTGGTGTTCATATACACAATGGATATTGGTTATTTAGATATTAAGATATTGAAATTTCAGCTGCAAAGATAGACAAAACTACTTTTATCAATGCTTTTTTGGAATGAAGAATTTTATTTTTTATTTTGTACAAAAAATCATATTGATTTAGAGTTGTTTAGTTCATATTTTTTGTACATTTGTAATATAATTGTAAGGTTTTGTAAAATTATCCTTTATTTTGTAATTTTATATTCCGAATATTAACATTTTATTAGCATTTAAAATAAATCTAAGTTATATTTTTTCTCGTAAGTAATAAGGTAGTTAGATTAAAATAGTCGCTACTTTTTCCCTAATCATCGTGAAAAAGTAGCGGCTATTTCTATAGGCTACATACTGTCATTGATTTTATTACTTAAGCAACAAAAGCTACCAAAATATTGATTATGCTGAAAAAAATACTTTTTTTATTCCTTTTATTTTCTTTTGCGTCTTGTTTGCCAAAAAATATTGTTGGGCAGTGGCAAGGTGAAAGTGCTACGGTCAATGGCGTTGAAATCAATGCTAATTTTGCCAATATCTTGATGGATTTGGGTGCAGATGGCTCCTATCAGTACAAAGCAACTGATAATTACATGGAGCGTGGAATGTATCGAATAGACGGAAAATTCTTTATTACAATTGACACTTTGAATAAAAAATTGGACAAAATGGTTGAAATTGAAAAGCTAAGTTCTGAGCATTTAGTACTGAAAATGAAGAACTTACGCAATGAAATTGAACTTTTGACTTTAAAAAAACTGTAAGTACCGCCAAGCTCCAGCTTGGCAGAGTTAATTATCGCAAGCTGGAGCTTCCGACTACTGTTCTAAAAAAATACCAAATACAATGAATACCAACGATTACATCAAAAACCGCTACGAAGACCAACGTGATTGGTTGAGTAAAAAAGCAGAAAGCAACCAAAACCGCTACCGATTCCTTCGGGTTTTGAGTTTGATTTGTGCTGTTTCCATTCCATTTCTGACAGGTTTTGTCAGCGATGAAGCTCCTTTTTTCAAAATCCTCATTGGCGTTTTAGGCGTTGTGATTGCCTTTTGTGAAGGTGTACTTTCACTTTACAAATACCAAGACAACTGGATTACTTATCGAAATACGCTGAATAGTCTGACTCGAGAAAAAGCCCTTTTTGATACTGAAAGTGGCTCTTATTTTGGTTTAACAGAAGTCGATGCGTTCCGAAATTTTGTAAGTAACGTAGAAAATATTTTGTCAAATGAAAATGCACTTTGGCTTGCAAATGTAAAAGCCAATGGAAAAGAGAAGTAAATAAAATCCTATTTTCACAATCAAAAATTTATATACAATGTTAAAAAAATCAAAAAGTACTTTTCTTAAATACCTATTCATAGGATTCTTCGCTATTTTTATCTTTTCAAGTTATTCTGGAGGCTACGATGATAATTTAACGGGTTCGCCAGGCTCAGGCGGAACTTGCTCCAATTGCCATGGCGGAGGTACTGACGGCGGCTCTATTACCCTTACGAATGCGCCAACATCTTATACGCATAATACTACATATACGATGAATTTAAAAATAACAGATAGCGATATGCAACGTGCTGGCTTTCAAATTACAGCGGTAGATAATAGCAATGCTTATATTGGAACATTTATAGAAAATCCAACAACAATCAGAGAAACAGCTAGTTTCTCTGGATTGACACATGGTTCACCACAAACGCCCATCAGCGGTGCTACAAATTGGGTCATACAATGGACGGCACCGAGTGCTGGCAATGCTTCTGTGAAATTCTATTATGCGGGCAACGCTGCAACGGGCGGTGGTACGGGCGGTGATTTCATTTATACTGGCTCATCAGCTGCTTTTATTCCGCTACCTGTTAGACTTGCTCGTTTTGAGGCTAAAACCATCAATACTGTTCCGACACTCAATTGGACAACGGAAAGCGAAATCAATACAAGCCATTTTGTAATAGAGAAAAAAGAAAAAAATGGAGATTTTATTGAAATTGCTCAACAAAAAGCACAAGGTTCTGGAATTACATCGCAATCTTATATTTTTGAAGATAAAAATACGCCAATTCAATCAAAAATTGCTTATTATCGTTTAAAAATGGTGGACAATGATGGTAAAATAGAGTACTCGCCTATCAGAAGTGTACGTACTGATGTCAAAAACGACATTGCTATTTATCCGACGCTCTTAGCTGCTGGAAATTCTTTATTTATTGAAAATATTGAACAAAATGATGAAAATGCTTTTGTTTTTGACATTAATGGAAAATTGATTCAGCAAAATACATTGCAAAAAGGTAAAAATGAACTTAATATTTCTTTACAAAAAGGCTCATATTTTGTTAAAATTGGAGATGAAACAAGGAAAATAGTGGTTTTGGATTGATTTTTTTTGTAATTTTGATAAAAAACTTGTAACTTTGTACTGTCAGAATTAAATACGGCTAATATTACCGTAAACTAAGGAGGTCGGTGCTGTAACACCGACCTCTTTTTGTTAGTCTTTTTTATTCTTGTTGAATAATTCTTCTACAACGTACCATATAAGCACAATTATAGCAATACGGACTAACTCCGTCAGAACTAAATATACCATTTCAAAAAATGATTTGATGGCTGGCAATATTACCATTCTCTTGACGGTTTTGCAGTGCAAAGATAGAAAATAGATTTAAAAAACATAAAAAGCCTTTGATTTCATACAAAATCAAAGGTTTTTTACTATTATGAATCCACTGCTATGTATGTTTCTACTCGCTTGCTTGGATTACCCCTACGTCAAAATCCGTAACAAAATTTTACTAACAGAGTGTATTGAAAATCAATTTTTCAATACATTGATTTTCAACAACTTATGAGCTGTTAGATAGAATTTGCAATCGAACTATCCTGTTTGGTCGTCTCCGACGAAGCGTAAGCATACCGAATTTTTCTACAAAGATAAGCTTTTTTTATAAAAAACAAACTACGCACTACAGTGGTACACTCGTAGAGAAAAGGCGTGCCTTTTCTCTACGAGTGTACGTTTTTTCTTTTTCTCTTATAAAATCCAAAAATAACAGCGACAAGAATTGCTTCTCGCCGCTGTTATTATTCTGAGTGTGTGTAATGACAAAGTTGTTTTTATTCGATTACCACCAATTTACGGGTAGCTTTTTGTCCATTTTGCTCTAATTGATAATAGAATACACCCGATGTTCCCAATTCATTTTTAGAGATTTTCACTTCGTTGTAGCCTTTTGCAAAGTCATTTTCGATGAGCTTCACTACCCTACCCGATGCGTCGTTGATGCTCAATATCGCTTTGCCTTGTTGTGGCAAATTGAAACTGATAATCGTCGCTTCGTTGAATGGATTTGGGCGATTCTGGTGCAATTCAAATGCTTCCAAACGGGCTGTATTGAAGTTCAAGTTCACATTCATTGCTTCGCCTTCTTTTGTGTAGGCTTCGCTTGGTGTTACACTTGATGTCAATTTCACATTTTTACTCAATGAACCGTTGCGTTTTGCTTTGAATACAAAAGAGAACAAATCATCATTTGTATTGTCAGCGGTAACGGCACTTGTTGTAATCACGCCATTTTCTACGACTGCAAAGTTTTCTTTATCTCCTTGAATATCAAGCAATTCTAAGTTATTTTTATCAAATTCAAAAGTGAATTGATAGCCGTTGATGTTTGTAATGTCGTTTGAACGGAAGTTCATACGCACTTCTTCACCTGTTTTGAAACTTTGGTCTTGGCTTTCCACTTTGAAAGTATTTTTGCCACGACCTGTTGATAAAACTTGGCTATTCGTAATGGCATTTCCATTGATGTCACCAACTTTTACCGCTACAAAGTCCGCTTTCGCTGTACTTGACAAACCATTCAAATCTATTTTTTCAGGGAAATTACTTGTTAAAGGATTAACATTCGCTGGGAAAGCAAACGCTTTATCCACAAATCTCCATGACGTATTTTTACTAAAATTAGATTGGATTCCCAAAATCATTTTACGCAATTCTACGATGTCCGCTGTCGAAACTGTACCAGATTTGTTCACGTCTGCCGCTATCAACTGATAAGGAGAAACGATTGGTTGTGTTGCCAAAATATGCTTTGACATCAACACCAAATCAAGTGTAGAAACGCCATTCATTGGATATACATCTTTTTCTGGAACGACGGTATATTGTCCTACAATTGGTAAATCTTTAAACTGATACTTTCCTGTTACAGAACTGAAAATATCCATTTTCTTAGTACCATCTAATTTCAACATTACATTTTCTACGTTAGCAGATTTTTCTGTTTTCACTTCTCCGTCCAAAGGTTTCATTTGGATTGGATTGTAACCACAAACATCAATATTATCTTCTACAATCACATACGTTTCGCAATAATCCCAATTGCCAGCTTCGTCACCTACCCAAAGAGCTACCGAAATCACATAAGCGTTAGGATTTGCAGGGTCAGGAATTGTACCCGCTGGCGGACACGTGAACGTGTAAAACGTCTTCATTGTATCAGGGTTTATTGTTGGAACAGCCGCTGGATTTGGAGCTGGTACTTGTATTTTAAATTTCAATTTACCTTGCGCTGTACAGTTGTCATAAGAACCTGCATCTACAACTTTTGCGTCCAACATAACCATTTTGGTTTGCATAATTTCAATACTCAAACCATTGTGGCAAATTGGCGTTGGTTTTTTAACGTCTGCAACTTTAATAATTTGGTCAGTTGATGAATAATTACCACAATTGTCCGTTGCTGTATATCGTACCGTAGTTGTTCCAAATTGGTTTTCCAAGAAAGTATATTGGATAGGGAAAGAAGTTCCTTTTTTCAATTCTACATTGTTAAAACCAATAATAGCCCATGATACGCTTGGCGTACCACAATCACTCACATCAATTTTTGCAATCTCCAAATCAACTTTACATTCTTTACCTACTGGCGATAATTTTGGCGTTTTTGGCGTACCTAATACTGGACCAACCTTATCTATCACTTTAATAACTTGTGTATATTGGAAAAATCCTTTGTTTATTGCATCTAAGGTAGCCGTAACACCATTTGGATTGTTTGGAAGTAGCGTAGCACCGCCGTTCAATGAACCCGCAGGTGCGCACCAATTCAAACTTTTCCATTTACGCAATATTTTTTGACAAATCGTATCACCTACAATATCAAACACTTCATCTGTATAATCCAATCCTACCAACGGGCAAGTATTGTTTAAAATTGTAATAGTTGGCTTGCTACTCAAAGCTGTTGGAGTCAAGTTAAAATCTTTACAATCCGCTGGCGTAGTCAGTACAACATCCGCTGGGAATGTTACTGAATATGCTGATTTATTGATAGAAACAAAACGTTGTACCGTACTTGAAGTCAAACCTTTTGCATCTGTTACTGTCCATGTTCTACTGAATGTTCCGTTGCCACAGTTGTCAATGCCTTTTTGGTCTGTAAAATTAACCGTACCGCCACAATTGTCGTACCAACCAGCATTGTTAGCTGTTGGATAATCTGCCAATGTCAGTTTTTGAGTTGGCTTGTTGGCATCTAACCATGCTGTTGCGGCTACATCTGAACCACATTCTACTGCATTATTTTTTGCAAAAATAACTGGAGGTAATTTATCTTCTACCAAAACATTTACCATACAAACATTGCTGTTCAAGTTACAATCTTTTACTCTCAAAGCAACCATTACTGCTGCATCAGCGCAAGTGAATGTCAATGATTTTGAGTAAGTAGAATCAGCGTCCGCTGCACGTTTGATTTCAAAAGTATTGATATCTAAACAACAGTTGTCAAGAGAACCATCGTCCACATCTTCTGCCAAAAGTGTTGCTTTTCCGTCAGAAGTCAAGGCTATTTTTGTATTTAAATCACAAACCACTACTGGCGCAATCAAATCTTTTACTGTAATATTTTGAGGAACGTTTGTAAAATTACCACAAGCGTCAGTCGCTGTCCATACCAAAGCATAATTACCAACTGGCAAACCTTTGATACGTACTTTATTGCCAATAACGGCAAAACCTGTTCCTGAAACATTTGCTGTAATCTTGACATTTTTATCACAATTGTCATCTGTTGTTGGAATCGTCAATTCTACATCTGACAAACAATCCGTAGCACTTGTACTAATGGTAATGTTTGGAACTGCCGAAGTAATTGTTGGCTCAGTCAAATCTTTAATTTCAATCAATTGTGTAGCTGGGAAAACAACTCCATTACACGCATCTATCACCAACCAATTTCTTGTTATTTCAAAACCACCACCACAAATTGGTGCTTTAGCATCTGTATAAGTAACACTTAAATCACAAGCATCTGATACTTGTGCTACACCGCCACCTGCAAGATTAAATACAGGACGACCTGCCGCTGCTGCCGTAGGATTACCATTGGCATCTTTTGCAAAAGTTGCATTACAATTAAATTGTTTTTTAACAGCTGTCAAAGTTGCACCTGTTAAATTAGGGCGTTCAAAACTAATGTTTTGTACGCAAGTCGCTTTGTTGCCATAAGCATCTGTTGCAGAGTAAGTTCTTACTATTTTTTTAGTAATATAAGCACTACCTACGACACATGGTAAGTCAGAAACAACATCAGTATAAGTCAAAGTAGGCAAAGTTTTATCAAAACATTCTTCTACTTTTGGCGCAGTAATAACACCAAGAGGGCCTTGTGAAGTGAAGTTTTTTGAGGAAGTACTCTCCCCTACCAAATCACTACAACTTACAGTTTTATCCGCACAAAGTGTGATAATAGGAGCTTGTTTGTCTTCTAAAATTAAAGTTGCCCAGCAAGAGTTGCCTGTACCGTCACAACCGTCAATTACTTTTACAGTATAGGTTTTGCCTACATGCGTAGCATTTAAAGTTGTTGAAGGAAGTGGATTTGTACCATTTAAAATAACAACTTGTTGGTTTGGCGTTGCTGGTGTATTTAAAACCAGATCCGCTGTCACTTTCAACGAACAATTTGCTGGTAATGAAAGATTTACGTTTCCTTTACACACCATTGCACCACCCGAAGGCGTTGATGTACAAGTATTTGATTGTGTCAAAGGAGCTGCACCTGCATAAGAAGCACTTACAGCCTTTAAAACATAACCTACACCGCTTAAATGACGACCGTTTAATTTGTATTCTACTTGACCCAAAGCGTTAGGTGCGCCTGGTAATTGCGTGAATTGTACACCTACAGCGTAAGCTGTCATTGTTGCAGGATCTAATAAAGTCGTTCCCGCTGCTACTGTCCATATCTCACCTGGGAATGATGTAATAATTACATCTTCTGAAAAAATATTGTTCCCTATACAAGTACAAGGGTCTGTAATCAAAGGAAGGTTTGCTGCTATTGTTCCACCTGTATTTGCAATTGAAGCACAAGATGTTGCAGAAACCGTAACAACAACATCGTCACTTGATGCTGAAGCACAAGGAGCTACTCCTGTAATTGTCCAACGCAACGTATATGCACCTACTGCTGTTGGCGTGAAAAGTGCATTTGCTGTTGATGTTGAACTAAGTTGTGCCGTAGAAGTATTCGGACCAGCGATAATTGTCCAAGCACCTGTTCCTGCTGTTGGCGTATTCGCAGCCATTATAGTACTACCAGATGAACAAGCCGTAAGGTCTGCACCTGCATTAGCAACTGTACTTGCAGCATTTACAGTAATCACCACATCAGAAGTTGATGGCGTACATGGTGCTGCTGTTGAAATTGTCCAACGCAATGTATATACGCCTGCTGCTGTTGGCGTAAATGTTGTATTATTTACCGCTACCGCTGCAAATTGAGAAGTAGCTGTATTTGGTCCGCTGACAACTGACCACGCACCTGTTCCATTTACTGGAGCATTTGCTGCCAGTGTTGCTGCTGTTCCTGTACAAATCGTTTGTGCTGAACCTGCTGCTGATACTGTTGGTACTTGATTTACCGTAACTACCGCAGAACCACTCAATCCCGTTCCTGCACAACCTACTGCATCTGTGACACTTACCAAAGTATAAGTTGTCGTTGCAATTGGCGCAACTGTTATGCTTGCACCACTTACATAAGATGAAACTGTTTGGTTTGTTCCATTTGAATAAACCAGTGTATATGGCGATGTTCCGCCTACAATCGTTGCTGTTAAATTCGTGCTTGAACCAGCACAAATTGGTGCTGTTCCTGCCAAAACTGCTGATGTTGGCGCACTTGGTGCAACCAAATTCGCTGTTGCCGCTGCACTTGGACAAGAAGCTAATGTTGCTGTAATATTGGTATATGAACCCGCCGCCAAACTACCAATCGTAATTGAACCACCTGCTGTTGAAGTTAAACTTGCTGTCGTTGGTGTTCCACCTAAAGTATAAGAAACCGAATACGTCGTACTTGCAGTCAAACCATTCAGTGTAATTGAACCATTGTTAGAAATACATGATGTTGGATTCGTACTTGCTACTGTAAATGTTGGAATTGGATTTACTGTTGAAGTCGCTGTTCCAGCTTGATTTTGAGGACAAGAACTTCCATTATTAACACTTACCAATGTATAAACCTGTGTTGCTGTATTTGATGCCGTCACTGTTGCAGTTGTTGCAGCTCCTACTGTTGAAACAGTTTGATTTGCACCACCATTTATTTGATAAGTAAAAGTATAAGGTGTTGTACCACCTGCTCCTGTGAACGTAATCGTTGATGCCGTTCCGCCAGCGCAAATTGTTCCGCCTCCGCTAATCATTGCCGTTGATAAAGCATTTACAACAACATTCAAAGTTGAGGTTGCATTGGCGCAAGGTGCGTTCACTACTGTCCATGTCAAAATTGCTGTTCCTGTAAAACCTACCGCTGGTGTAAAGGTTGCATTTGCTGTAGTTGCATTAGGAGCAAAAGCACCTCCTGAGTTTGATGTCCATGTTCCAACGCCTACGGCTGGTGTATTTCCGCCCAAACCTGTTGTTGTTGTATTCAAACAAACAGATTTGTTGCCACCATTTGTTGATGTTGGCGCAGCATTAACTGTAATCACGACATCAGAAGTTGATGGTGTACAAGGTGCTGCTGTTGAAATTGTCCAACGCAATGTATAAACGCCTGCTGCTGTTGGCGTAAATGTTGTATTATTTACCGCTACCGCTGCAAATTGAGAAGTAGCTGTATTTGGTCCACTGACAACTGACCACGCTCCTGTTCCACTTACTGGAGCGTTTGCTGCCAATGTTGCTGCTGTTCCTGTACAAATCGTTTGTGCTGAACCTGCCGCTGCTACTGTTGGTACTTGATTTACAGTAACTGTTGCTGTTCCACTCAATCCCGTTCCTGCACAACCTGCTGCATCTGTTACACTTACCAATGTATAAGTAGTCGTAGCTGCTGGTGTTACAGAAATATTTGAACTACTTACATATCCTGTAACTGGTGTTTGATTTACTGCATTTGCAGCGTACACTACATTGTATGGGCTTGTACCACCTGTAATAGTTACAGTTAAGTTGGTATTTTGTCCAGCACAAATCGCTGAGGTTCCAGCTAAAACCGCTGAGGTTGGCGCACTTGGTGCAACCAAGTTTGCTGTTGCCGCTGCACTTTGACAAGTTGCCAAAGTTACACGAATATTTGAATATGAACCTGCTGCTAA
>JAYWHK010000052.1:0-13266 GCA_043777755.1 Saprospiraceae bacterium | reverse complement strand
CAAATTAAACCACCCCACCACCACCCTAAAACCACAACACCCTAAAAATCAATCAAATATCCACAAAATATATGTACATTTCATTTTACCCCCTACGAGTGGTTAAAAACAAAGATAACGTTTATTTTTATAAAAATAAAATCGCCCAAATTTTATCAAAGCAAAATTCAGACAATCTTTGTATTACCATATTCCGTAGCGTTGGCTTTAAAGCCAACGCTACGGAATATGCAAACACTACGAATTCTTTATTTATCTCCTAAACTCGCTATTTTTTCAAGATTTTGTAGTTCTTCTCAAATAAAAAAACAGCCAACAGAAATTTCTTTTGTTGGCTGTTTTTTTTGTTTCTTTGCGTTCAGTTCTAATTTTTTACAAAATTTTCATTCATCACTTTTGCTTGATATTTCATAAAAAACATCAACATGAAAAAGCTATTTTCTAATCCAACGTTTTTACATATTTTTTATGGTAGTATGGTAGCATTGCTGAGTTTGTATTATTTCATAGCTCGCCCATCAAACGACTTTACTTCAATAACTAAAACCTTGAGAATGAGTACTGAAATTGTTCACGAAACAATGTCTAACACCAAAGTGGATTTAGATACGGAAGTAAAAGCCTATCGAAATGCCTCCAGTGTGCATGTTCAAGAAATTGCAGACAGTGTAATAACTCAGTCTGACAGTGTCATTAATCAAATTGAAACCATCAATGAAGAGTTTTATAGAGAAATTGAAAATAGCAATTCTTTTTTATTGAAAACTTCCATTCCGACAAGGTTATTTTTTTCTGAGAAAAAAATTCTAATGCTAACTCAATTAGTGGATAAATACAAACATAACGTTGGGCAAAAAATAGAAGATCCAAGAGATAGAGAAATGTTATTAAAGCTATGGAATAAGGATCTCCATTTTAACGTTGGTCAAAATGATTTTAAATCACTTTTACCAAACCAAGCAAGGTTGCATTTATTTCAACAAATAGCCAACATTAGACAGTTTGAGTTTTCAATTATTAATTATTACAGGTCAAAAGTTGGTGGTTGCTTTAAGATTGAAAACTTCATGATTGACATTTCCCCAAACACAGGAGCTGTTAAAGTAGGTGAAAAATTTTCGGCAGATATAGTACTTGCCAGTTTTTTTAGCCACTTTGAACCCAATGAGGTTGCTTTTTGGGTAGATGGCAAGCCATTAGAAGTAAAAAACGGTATTGCTAATTTTACTGAAAAATACAATACTCCTGGGAAACAAACTATTAAAGCCGCAGGTTCTATCAAAAATTCCCTAACAGGAGAAGTGAAAACTTATACAAAAGAATTTACTTTTGTAGTGCTTCCCAAATAAAAAACAGCCAACAGAAATTTCTTTTGTTGGCTGTTTCTATTTTTTCAAATCTTAATTTTCTACAAGATTTTCGTTCATCACTTTTGCTTGATGATTGATACTTTCCTGATGAATCGCTGACAACACAGAAGCGATAAAACCTTCGGAAAGTCCTTGTTTTGTGCCTTCGGTTACTGCTTTGTCCAAAATTTCCGCCCAACGGCTTTGTTGGTAAATCGAGATTTTGTTATCTCGCTTAAATGCACCAATTTGTTCAGACACCTTCATACGATTGCCCAATAATGTCAATAAATCGCTGTCCATTTCGTTGATTTTTCCACGCAAAGTGTCCAAAGTTTGCAATATGACCGCATCGTTTGTTTTTTCATCACGCACGACCAATTCGTGAATAATTTCCAACAAACGGGCTGGTACGACTTGTTGTTTGGCATCGCTCCACGCATTGTCAGGGTCACGGTGCGTTTCCATAATCACGCCGTCAAAGTTCAAATCCATTGCTTTTTGAGCCACCGAAGACAACAAATGACGATTGCCACAAATGTGGCTCGGGTCGTTTATCATCTGTAAATCTGGAAAACGGCGCATCAATTCAATCGGCATTTCCCACATGGGTTGATTGCGGTATTCGGTTTTTTGATGACTCGAAAAACCTCTATGAATCGCTGCGATTCGAGTGATTCCTGCATTGTATAGTCGCTCAATTGCGCCAATCCAAAGCTCCAAATCTGGATTAATCGGGTTTTTAATCATCACGGGAATATCCACACCTTTGAGTGCATCAGCAACTTCTTGCACGCTAAACGGATTGACCGTAGTTCTTGCTCCAATCCACAAAATATCTACATTTGCTTTGAGTGCATCAAAAACTTGGGCGTGATTGGCTACTTCGGTCGTGATTTTGAAGCCGTATTCTTTACGGACTTGCTGCATCCATTTCAAGCCTGGTGCGCCTACGCCTTCAAACATTCCTGGTCGGGTACGAGGTTTCCAAATGCCCGCACGGAAGGCATCAACGCCACCTTCTGCTGCCAACAAAGCTGCGGTTTCCATTACTTGTTCTTCTGTTTCTGCCGAACAAGGACCCGCAATTAGAATCGGGCGTTTGTGGTTTTCAAAAATCGGTTTAATATTCATAAAGTAAAGTTTGTATTTTATAATTGAAATGTGATTTTTTTTTGTATTTTTGCCATTAAATTTTATAAAAATGGCATATCGTGATTTTAAACTTAGTGATTTACAACAAAAATTTAATCTTGTAACAAAACGAGATAAACTTTTTCCTGATGCTGCTAACGTTGAACCATCCCTACTATTAACCCAGCAATTAGAACTGAATCGGAAGCATATTAGAGCAAGGACTGAAAAAATGGTTTCGGAAGCCTTTGTTTTCCCAATTTTATTAGAAATAAAACAACGAAACAGCCATAAAATTACTCTTTTTTCGGGAGAAAATCTTCTTGCCGACAAATCAAAAGGGCTAAATGGCGAACTCGATTTTTTATTCTCTATGCAGTCTGATGCCTTAGAGTTAGTAGCACCTATTATAAGTATTACAGAGGCTAAACTTGACCGTGCGCTCATCAAAGCTGTGAATCAATGTGCTGCACAAATGATTGGCGCACAAGTATTTAACGAGAGCCATCACAATCCTCTGCCTGTAATTTATGGTGCAGTTACGAATAGTTCTGAGTGGCTTTTCATGAAATTAGAAGCCAATATTTTAACACTCGATGAGTCAGAATATTTTTCTAATGACTTACCCAAACTACTGGGTATTTTACAAACTGTTGTTGATTGTTATGAGTAAAATTTTTATATTTTTATAAATTTTGAAATAAATATTTTTTCTTTTGATTGTGTTTTAAAAATGTAAATACCTGATTTTAAGTTAGTTACATCAATATTATTAATTTCTTGTTGTAGTATTTCTTGTTTGATTTTTACTCCGTTGATATCATAAATATCCAATACTTCGATTTTTTGAGTAGGGTTTGTAATATTTACAAAATTGGTACTTGGATTGGGATTTATCCTTAATTTGTTAATAGCAATTTCAGAGGTACTTGTATTTTTATAAGTGAATTTGTAGAGTTCTGCGCCAGTTTTGCCGTCGTTGTACCAAAAGTATAGGTCATCATTATATGGAGTAAGATTATGCACAGTATATTGACCGCCCCAAGTAGTAAAGTAAATTTTACCTAATGGCTCAAATATTTTTTTTATACTTTGAAAGTTTGAATCTGCCTCCCATAAATAATATTTAGAATTTGGCGATGCGTTTAGAGAATCCCTGCCAATGAAGTACCATTTATTGTTTAAAAATTTCAAATCTGTTACCCTATAATCATAAATAATCTTTGTTTCAGCATTATTATCGCCTATGTTAATTAAAACATCTTGATATTGGTTATTTACGGAGTCAATTTTAATATTTGACCTAACAAAAAGATTATTACCTTCGATAAAAGCGTAAAAATTATTTGAAGAAATATCTTTTCCTTTATTTGTCTTTACTAACTCAACACCTTTATCATTAAATCTATACATTTTTAAATTAAACTCAATGTATAAACTATTCTTGGTTTCAATAACATTAGTAATAAATGAAAAATTCTCCCCTTTTTTTGGTAAAAATTGATAGACTTTATTTATTTCATTTGTGTTATAGTCAATTTTATAAAGATTGATAGAATCAGACTGCTGTTTTTTTGCACCAAAAAAATAAGTATGTCCCTTGTGGTTATGGAAATTGAACCCGCCTGAACTCAATTTTTTATTAGTATTGTAAATAAAATAATCTTCGGCAATCTTCTTCGTGCCTAATGTAGTGCCATCACTAACCCAAATATCGTCTTTTGCTTCATCTTTATTGTTTGTAGAGATTGTAAAATACATTTTTTTCTGATTTACCTTTACATTGAACCATTCCCAGCGTTCTCCTTTAAAAATACTATCTTTAACTACTGTTAGGGTAAAATTTATGCTATCCATTTTATAAAGCACAAATGGCTTTTGGTTAGGTATTGTGTCAAATTGTTTTGCAGCAAAATATACATTTTGGTTCATCCTCGCAAAATAACCAAATGCATTTTGTTTTATGAGTTCATAAGAATCGTTAGAAAGGTTTAATCTCCAAACACCTTGAATATAGTTGGTTTTTGTTTTATCCTTCACGCCAGAAACGATAGCGTAACCACCAACATAATCCATAAAAACTGGCGCACCATCAATTGCTGAATCACCTAAATTATCTAATTTTTTGATATTATTGCCTTCAATAACCCAATTGTAACTATTTGGTTTCTCTGTATTAATATTTGCGCCAAAGAATAACTTATTTCCTATAACTCTCATTGAATTGCCGTTCAAATCAGGATCAAGTCCATAACAACTATCTTGGCAAAAATCTTTTACTAAAACTACTTTTTGAGCATTAGCACAAATTACTAATACAGAAAATAAGAAAAATAAAATACTTGTTTTTTTCATTTTTACTAAAATTTTATTTCAAAATCTTTTTAATTCCATTCGCTTTTTCCAAATCTTTTTTCAACGTTTCGTAACCTTCTGCCAACATTAAGCCTTTGATTCTCAGTAAGTTATTAATATATTCATCTAAAACATCAATAATATTTTCTTGATTTTGGCGAAAAATAGGAATCCACGTTTCGGGATTTGATTTTGCCAAACGGACGGTGCTGTCAAAACCCGTACTCGCCAATTCAAAGATACGGTATTCCTCTTTTTCTTTTTCCAAAACCGTCAGTGCCAACGCAAACGAACAGATATGTGAAATATGCGAAATGTAAGCCGTATGTCTATCGTGTTCTTCGGAGTTCATGTATATGAGCTTCATAAACAGCGATTTATACAATTTTTCGACACTTTTGACTGCATCAGCATCGCTGTTTTCTATGTCGCAAAGGACAACATTTTTGCTTGTAAAAAGATGTCGAATCGCAGCTTCTGGACCGCTATATTCTGTTCCAGCCATCGGGTGCGTAGCGACAAAACGGTGGCGTTTCGGGTGCGTTTCTATTGCTTTTACAATCGGTATTTTCGTAGAACCAACTTCTATAACTATCTGATTGTCAATATTATCTAAAATAATTGGCAATAAACTTGCCAACGCATCAACGGGCGTGGCAACAATGACCAAATCCGCATTTTTGATACCTTCCGCCAAAGGAAAAATCTTATCCACCAAGCCCAATTGTAATGCTTTATTGGCGTGTGCTTCATTGGCTTCTACGCCAAAAAGCTCGTCCGCAAAGCCGTTTTCTTTCAGTGCGATTGCCAATGAACCGCCAATGAGTCCGAGTCCTATTATTGTTATTTTCATTTTTTTATCAATTTGTATTTTATATTGCCATACTCCAACGCTCTATTTTCGTTGTTGAGGCTGTCCCATTCCATTTTAAAATCGTATAGCAATAAGGTATCTTTATTGATTTTGAAACCTAAATCCAAGCGTTCTTTGCTTGTATTGGTGAACCAAATTGCATCAAATTGGTCAGGCCCAACAAAATCAGCAGCAACTTCATAAGTAGAAAAACCCTTGAAATCTGTTTTTCCATTTGACTGAAAAAACACTTTTTCTTGCGTCACTGCGTTAGTATATTTTCCTTCAAAAATATTTTTATTGATTAAATAATTGATTGCAGCGGATAAATCATCTGTTTTATCTTTTAAAATTCTGATGTATTTTTCTTTTTTAATAATCTTATTGCTTTTGGCCAATGTAATCAACGACATAGTGGTGTCTTTTTGTGTGTATTCATAGCCCAAACTAAAATGATAGCCTTTGTTTTCGTAATCGTTCATTTTAAGTTCAAAACAATTAGGCAATTGGTTGTTTTTAAAATTTAAAACAAGCGTATTGCCTTCATGATTGCCCAAATTGAAACCAATCATCAATGAATCGCCTTCAATTTCATCAAAATTAATGTTAAACCCTGTTTCCGCATCGGCATATTCCATTGCCTCAAAGGGAGATTTGGTCGCTTTTATTGCATTGGCATATTTTTGAATGATCCAACAACCTTCCATAAATGGACGATGATTCATTGGATTGTTTTCTGTTTTCTTCACTTCTCCTTTACAAGAAAAAAGAAAGAAAGCAATGAAAGTAAGATTTTTATACATATCATTTTATTTTTATAGCGATGCAATTTGAAGGAATACTATATTTTCCTAGTTGAAGCAATAAAGTCTGCGGTTTTAAAAATTGTAACCTACCAAAACTGTTGGGATAATAACAATATTTCAATGGGTTTTCAAACGTACTAAAAGATTTTGCTTCGAGGTTAGCTAATTTTGTAATATCAATCTGAAAATTTAGTATTTCTCCTCCTTTTAATGTTCGTTTTGTAGAAACTGTATTTTTTTTCAAAATCCTCTGAAAATACAACACACTATCTAAGACACAGCCTTCTGTTTTATAGTCTAAAACACTGAAAATTAAGCAATTATGATTGAGTCCTGTTATCTCATTGGTTTCGATTTCTTGATTGTCCTTTGAAATGTTTTTTACGGTAATTGTTACAATAATAGGTTCGTTTTTGCTATATTCTGTTTTTGTAGCACTCAATTGAACCCGAATATTTTGTTGAAATTTTAGGCTTTCCAAATTCTCAATGGCATATTTTAACTTTTGTTCTGTTTTGTAATCTTCTTTGTATTCATTATCGCTACAATGATAAAAATTAGGATTTTTTTTATAAAAATCTACCAACATTTTAGTGCCTTTTAGGTTGTTGTTAAAAACACTTGTACTATCCGAATTCGCATCGTCGCTCATATAAGCATAAGTATGAATCATTGCCAACTCAAATTCTTTTTTCAAATTGGTTTTCGGGTATTTTGCAATGATTTTTTTCAATTTTCTAACACTTTTATTAGGATATTCATACTCTTCTTGCCTTATATCTCCATTGTATATCGCCAACTCAATATCATCACAATAGGACGAATTTGGATATTTTTTCAAAATTTTTTGACAAGTATTCCATTCGTATTCTCTTAAGGTGTTTGATATTTCATATTCCGAAGATAGGCTATCAATTTTTTTAGCTAACTCTATTTTCTTAAATAAAATCTTATCTCCGCTTAGTTTATTTTTTCTGTAAGTATCAAATTCAGATTTTACGATTTTCATTAAATCTACATTTTCATTGTTTTTTTCATCTTTTTTATAAAATTTAAAATAAAACAGTGCTTTTTCAAAGTTATATTGACCCAAATATTCAGAAAATAGTTTGCAATAAGCATTTTGTTGATGTTCTTTTGGGCATTTTCCTGACTGCATCAATCGCTCTAACTTTTTTATGTAGTAATCGCTATACCCATAATCTCCAAAATCAAATGGATTTCGTACAAACTGATAGACGTTTCCAAACTTTTCTCTGTTTGCTTTCGTACAAATTTGATAAATTTTATATTTACTCAAAATATCATTTGGATGATTATCTTCTATCTTGTGTTGAAACGTTATAAAATCATTGAGTCGCAGAGCTGCATCATGTTCTCTTTGGTTTTTATCGGCAATATTGGGGTCTTCGTTTTTAGGATTAATTTTTAAAACGTCTTTTGTTAAAAAAGCTTTATTCCAAACCACTAATTTTTCCTTAAAAAGAGCATAAATATTTTTACTATCTTCTTTGTAGGAAAATAGACCGTCTTGTACCTTTAAAAAATTGTTCCATTCCGAACTGTGATAATTGCCAAGATTTTTTTTTGTTTTTTCTTTTGATTCAGAGCTGAAACAATAAGAAGTTCTTTCTTTTACTTCTTCTCTCGCTACTTGCTCCAAAACACCCGTTTCTACATTGTATCTATGGTCATTATTGATAAAAATAGACGATTCATTTTCTTTTTCAACCACATAATCCCAAGGCGGAACATTCTGAATAGAATCTATTGTAAAGTGTTGATTATCAAATAGTTTTAGACCAAATCGAGTAACTAAAATAGTATGCTTTTGCAAAAAAACAATTTCATTATAGTGTGTTTTTGGAAAATAATAAAACCTATCTGTTTTGCGGTCATAAAGCTCAATTTCACTGCCTTTATTTTGCCAATATTGTTGTTTAAGCGTATCTGTTTTGTAGGCATTGTTATAAATTCCTTTAAACCCTTTTGCAGTCAAGTCCAAGTTTGCAATTGACTTATTTTTTATGTCTAAAAGCAATTTGTATTGGCTTGTATCATTCACTTGTAGTAAAATCTTATTTTTATCCAAAGTAAAAAAACTAAATTTCAAAATACTATCTGGCACATCACAAACCCGTTCTCTTTCGTTTCCCAAATCAATATAACAGTTCTCTTTTGTTGTACAGCTACCAAAAAGAAGTAAAAAATTAAAAAAAAGAATAATTTTATGCATTGCTTTTTATTTTATTTTTGTTAATCTACTTTTCATATTTTTTTCGTATTTTTGCCCTAAAATTCATTCATTATGGCATATCGTGATTTTAAAGCAATAGATTTAAAAGAAAAATTTGGGCTTAGTATTAAAAGTTCTCCGCTTTTTTCCAATATTAATAATGTAGAAGCATCATCTTTATTACTTCAAGTCTTGGAGCGTAATAAAGGACATTTACGAATGATTACTGAAAAAATTATTTCAGAAGCTATCATTTTGCCTGTTTTACTTGAAATTCAAGTGAAAAATCGCCCTCAAATTAGTCTATTCTCTGGTCAAATGCTAAACATTGATAAATCAAAAGGACTCAATGGCGAATTAGATTTTTTATTTGTTAATCAACCTGATGCCCTTGAACTGAGCGCACCTATTGTCTGTATTACAGAAGCTAAATTAGACAGCGCACTCGAAAAAGCAGTGAATCAAGCAGCAGCTCAAATGATTGCCTCTCAGATTTTTAATCAAAAATCCAATCAAAATATTACCGTAATTCATGGTGCCGTTTCCAATGGTTTTCAATGGCTTTTTCTTCGTTTGGAAGGGCAAACGCTTCTAATAGATACTGAACAATATAGCCTTGCTAACCTCCCTCAACTCCTTGGTGTATTGCAAACAATTATTGATTTTTATGAATAAAACACATTTAATACATTGTTCTAAAAGTTTGTAATTGTTTGTAATTGTTGTATTGTTTTGGTTTTCAATTAATTAGAACCATTTCAAACAAGTCCAAACATTAAATAACTAAAAAAACAATGTATTTAATTACTTAGTCTTTTAATTTTTGTAATATTTTTCATTTTTCCACAAAATTCATTCGTTATGGCATATCGTGATTTTAAAACAATAGATTTACAAGAGAAATTTGGTATTGTCAATGCACAAACAAAACTCTTTCCTGATATTAAACACATTGAGCCTTCTTCGTTATTGGTTCAAATTTTAGAACGAAATAGACAAAGTACTTCTTTACGTACCGAAAAAGCGGTTTCTGAGGCGTTGATTGCGCCTATTCTTATGGAAGTTTTAGAGCATAATCAAAAGAAAGTTACACTGTTTTCAGGCGAAAATTTAGTTGCCGATAAATCGTTAGGATTAAATGGCGAATTAGATTTTCTATTTCTAAAAGCTCCTTATGCTTTGGATATTGCCGCCCCTATTATCAATATTACAGAAGCGAAACTTGACCGTGCGCTAATCAAAGCAATGAATCAATGTGCTGCACAAATGATTGGCGCTCAGTTATTTAACAAAACACATAAGTACGAACAAAACATCATTTATGGTGCAGTAACTGACGGCTATGAATGGCGTTTTGTACGTTTGGAAGATAAAACTTTGACCTTAGACAAAGACCAATATAATAGTGCGAACCTCCCTCAACTCCTTGGTGTATTGCAAACAATTATTGATTTTTATGAATAAAATTATAATTTGTACCTCACGGGTTTTCAAAATCCGTGAGGTACAAATTACAATTTTATCCGTTTAATCGCACGTTCAAAAACCGCCACGTCCGCACACAAACTCACTCTTACATACCTATTTCCTTTACTTCCAAAATTACCGCCTGCCAAAGGCAAAATCTTATCCACCAAGCCCAATTGTACCGCTTTATTGGCGTGTGATTAGTTGGCTTCTACACTAAAAAGCTCATCGGCAAAGCCGTTTTCTTTCAGTGCGATTGCCAGTGAACCGCCGATGAGTCCGAGTCCTATTTATTGTGATTTTCATAAAAAATTTGCTTTTTCTAAAAAATATATCTATCTTTGCATTGCAAATGTTCCGTATTAAGTCGTTTTGAACGTAGTGATTTAGGATATGAAAATATAGCATTATCACGTTTTACGCATTGCAGTTGAGCCGTCCAATTTGGGCGGCTTTCTTTTATATAAAGTATTTAGAGCCAACTCTTTACGACCAATTCGTACTTCCTCGACGTAATAAAAAATATCATCAATGATTGCTTCATAAAGTAAACAATCTTTACCAATTCTGTTTTTCCCAGCCCATATTACATTTTCCGATGTGACAATTTGGGGAATAAGTAAAAAATCTTCTTTTTTTATGGCAATTTGACCTCTTTTTTCTTCTTGTTGTTCGTTTCCGTGTTGCTTTAATGCGTGTTTTATTCCATATACATCAATTACTCTTTGATAACCTTTAATATCAATCTCTGTTTTTTCAAAAATTAACGCAGCTTGAATGTCATCTATTTTCCCAAACTTTACAACTTGATTTTTATTGGAAATACTATTCTGAGCAAAATCAAAAAGTATTTCTATTTCTTCAATAAATGAAGTGCTTTCGTTCATATTTATTTTATTTTTGATAATCTATATTTCATTTCGTCTGCTATCATAGCATTATCAGAAGCGGCAAAATCTTTAATGACTTGTATCGCTTCATCAGTTCCGATGCGATATAAAGCATGACTAAACCATTTTGCAATTGCACTATCTTCTGAACAAGTATATTGATAAATTTCAAAACCATTTTCTAAGGCTTGACGCAAAAAAGGAACAGAACTTGGGTCAGCAACTTGTTGAATACTTAGCAATATATATTGATGCTGATTATGACTTTTATCCAAGACTAATTCATTGAGTAAATTTATTTCTACTTGATGAGTTTGTAAATCAAAATATTGTATTTTCTTTAATATTTCTATTGTCAAAATTAATTTTGATTTTATCCGTTCAATCGCCCGTTCAAAAACCGCCACGTCTGCACACAAACTCACTCGCACATACCAATCTCCCTTGCTGCCAAAAATTTCGCCTGGTGTAATAAAAACATTTGCGCCATACAAAATTTTGTCGCTCAACTCGTAACCATCTTTGTAATAATCAGGAATTTTCGCCCAAACAAACATTCCCGTTTGATTTGTATCATATTGACAATCAAGCAATTGTAATAATTCAAAAACCTTTTGTTGGCGTTCTTTGTAGATGGTATTGATGCTATCGTACCAATCTTCGCCCAAGCGCAAGGCTTCTATCGCAGCGTGTTGTACGGGCAAAAACATACCACTATCCATGTTGCTTTTGAATTTTAAAACATTGGAAATCAAGTCTTTATGTCCGCAAATCATGCCCACTCGCCAACCTGCCATATTGTGGCTTTTGCTCAATGAATTTAATTCCAAAACATATCCCGCTGCGCCTTCGATACTCAACAAACTCAAATAATTTTTATTTAAAATAAAATTATATGGATTGTCATTGAGAATCAAAATGTTATGTTTTTGAGCGAAAGCGACCAAACGTTCAAAAAATGTTCGGTCAGCTTTTGCACCCGTTGGCATTTGCGGATAATTAACAAACATCAATTTCACTTTTGTCAAGTCTTCACGCTCCAACGCATCAAAATCTATCAACCAATTATTCGACGCATCTAACTCATAATCAAGCACTTGTGCGCCACTCAACAAAGCCGCTGCACGATAAGTCGGATAGCCAGGATTCGGCACAAGTGCCACATCGCCCGCTTGCAAATACGCCATACAAACGTGCATAATCCCTTCTTTTGACCCCAAAAGTGGCAACACTTCATTCGTAGGATTAAAGCTTACGTCAAAAAATCGAGCGTACCAATCCGCTATCGCTTCTCGCAGCGCAGGCACACCAATATACGACTGATACGCATGATTTTTTTCCTGTAAAGCACTGTCTGTCAATGCTTTAACAACATTCGGATGCGGTGGCAAATCAGGACTACCAATACCCAAATTGATGATATTTTTGCCTTCGACATTCAAAGCTGCAATTTCTTTTAGCTTTTGCGAAAAATAATATTCTTGAACAAGGTCAAGACGAGCTGCGGTTTGTATCATTTTAGACTAAATCCGACCAAAAGAAGGACTTTTTGTTTTGTGATTTGTGTTAGTTTTTCTGTTTTGAATATAACCTTGTATTTTGTAATTCTTCTTTTATAAATTTCCATTTACTCAAATCATAAATTTGCTTACAAGCGAAATGATTCTTTTTGATGCGTTTTATGTGGTAATATTCTCGCCCAATTTCTTGACTTCCAGTAAAAGTATCGTCTATAAATTCAATTCTAATGTCTGAATCTTGTCTTTCTGATAAGGCAAAATTAACTTTCCTATAACCAACATAACGTGTTTCTACATTTAATGGTAAATCATTTATACTTATCTTAATATTAGCTTCTCCTTCTATGTCAGTAGAGATTTTATACTTTTTTTCTTTTTTACCATTGAAAAGATAAATTTCTGTACCAATAACAGCATCCTGCCATATACTATCCACTAACTTAAACCTTACATTTATATTATCACTTTTTTCTTCTGACAAAAAGGTGGTTTTGTGCCTATCCATCTTCAAAACTTTGTAGGGAATCAAATCGACTACTATTAGACTTCCAAAGCGTTTGTACTTTCCTTTTTTCATATATCCTCCTGTACAGCCAGAAAAAATATTTGTCATAATTCTATTTTTCTTATCAAATGTTATACAGTCACTTGAGTAA
>JAYWHK010000051.1:0-33557 GCA_043777755.1 Saprospiraceae bacterium | reverse complement strand
TGCTACCTGCTTTTCTTAAAATCTGATTGGCTTTTTTCGGTGCAAAAAGCATAATCAAACCAATAATTATAAAAAATATTCCAAATAATATTATTATCCATTTAGAAACTATTGTTATCATTTTGTATCATTTTTATTTAAGTTAATCAATAGCGACCTTATAAGTTGGGTCTTCCATAATATTAACATCTATAACTTTATCTGCATTTTTCAATAATTCCCGACAATCGGCACTTAAATGCCGTAAATGCACTTTTTTGTTCACTTTTGCATAACGTTCTGTCAATTTATTGACCGCATCAATAGCACTCATATCGGCTATTTTACTTTCTTTAAAATCAATAATGACTTCATCGGGGTCATTCAAAACATCAAATTTTTCGGCAAAAACAGTTGTAGAACCAAAGAAAAGCGGACCATATATTTCATAATGTTTTACCCCTTTTTCATCAATATATTTTCTTGCACGAATACGTTTAGCACTTTCCCAAGCAAAAACTAAGGCAGAAATAACAACGCCAATCAAAACAGCCAAAGCCAAATTACGCATCAAAACGGTGACTAAAGTAACTGTAATACCTATAAAAATGTCTTGTTTTGGCATTTTATTAATCATGCGTAAAGTTGCCCATTTAAACGTTCCAAAGGCAACCATGACCATGACACCCGTTAAGGCTGCCATTGGTATTTTACTGATAAAATCAGAACCAAACATAACAAAAATCAACAATAGAACGGCTGCTAAAATACCCGATAATCTCGCTCTTGCGCCACTTGTGATATTGATTAAACTCTGCCCTAACATACCCGCACCGCCCATTGCCGATATAAAACCTGCTGTGATATTGCCAATACCTTGTGCAACGGCTTCTTTATTGCTGCTACCTTTTGTTTGCGTGATTTCATCAATAATATTGAGTGAAAGTAAACTTTGTATCAAACCAACCCCTGCAAAAATAAAGGCATAAGGCGCAATAATTTGTAAAGTTTCAAAACTAAATGGCACATTTGGGATATGTAATTGAGGAAATCCGCCAGCAATATTGCCCACCGTTTTGGTATCAATTGCCAAAGCCAAAACGACCCCAAAAACTGCCAAAATAGCGGCTAACGAGGACGGTATTATTTTGGTAAGTTTGGGCAATAATACAATAATTGCTATTGTGAGTAATACCAAACCAAGATAGATATAAAAAGGTGTTCCTGTCAGCCAATCGCCGTTTGCATCTTTAAATTGATTGACTTGCGACATAAAAATCAAGATGCCAATACCATTCATAAAACCTAAAATAGCGGGTTGTGGCACGAGCCGCATAAATTTTCCTAATTTCAAAAAACCTGCAATAAACTGAATAATACCCGCTAAAATGACCGTTGCAAATACATAATCAACCCCATGCAATTTTACCAACGGCGCAATTACGACCGCAACTGCCGCTGTTGCACCCGAAATCATCGCAGGGCGACCACCTAATACAGATGACACTAAACACAATATAAACGCAGCATATAAACCATTCAAAGGGGATAATCCTGCAATAAGTGCAAAAGAAACGGCTTCAGGCACTAAAGCCAAAGCAACCGTCAAGCCCGACAAAACCTCTGTTTTGTAATCTACTTGTTGTTTGAAGTCGAATAAATTGAAATTCATAAAATATATTTAAAATGACGCAAAGATAAAAAAAAGCCTAAGTCTATTAGGCTTTTCTTATTTTTTTAGTCAAAATCGTGTTTAGTTTTTTTTTTACCCCCCCTCAGTATTTTACGTTTTTTTTTGAATATACTGGATGCTACCTGCTTTCTTAAAATCTGATTAAACCATGTTTACCCAATTTATAGATTAGTTTTCTTGTTTTTTTATTTTTCCCTTTCGTTTAATCGAAGAACGGATGCTTTTTTTTTGATTGCAGGGAACAAGCAGGGCTTTACGAAGTTTGAAAAGGTTTGAGCTTTGCTCAAAGTTTTTTCAAATTTCGTAAAGCCCAAGTTGTACGAAGGGCAGGCGTTAGCCGCACTTTGCACAACTTGGGCGTAAGCCCTGCTTGTTGTGTCAAAAGGCTGGCGTAGCCGCCTTTTGACACAACTTTCTCCTGTCTGCATATCAATAATAACATCGCCTATTGTTATATTAGATATTGTTGCCCTACTAATGTAAAGCCCAATTTCTTTTGCTTTTTTAGTGGAATTTGTAAAGGTAATTGGAACGGATTTTGTCAATAAAAATCGCCCTGATTTATACGCTTTTTGGAAAATATGGCTGTGAAACATAAGTACTGCTCGGTTACTGTAAGTATAAAATTCTTTCCCATCACAATAACCAAAAAGTATTCCCATAAATCCCTGAGCAAGACTATCATTTTTACAACGAATTCGCCAATACTTCTCATTGTATATATTAAATCCAGTTTCTATACTTACTTTGTCATTTATTCCAAAAGGCGTATTGTAAAGATAGTCAAGAAAAGAGTAATAAAATCCTTTTTTGGGGATATATGAAGTATCTACTATTTTTGCTTTTGAAAGCATAAAGTATTTATTTCCTGTAATGTCAATAGTATTTAAGGATTGCCGTAATGCTTGACACATTTGTTGCTCACGTGTGTATAAAGGATTGTTTCGATCACCTTGTTCTGCATATTTACCATGATAATGTCCAACCATTTTTAGATTGTTATTTTCATCTTTTTTATAAAAATCTATTTCTAATTCAACATATTTGATTCCTGTATAGGCGGTCGGTCTTGCCTCACTAACATTGATATTTTTTAACTCTGCAATAATTGGCGTTTTATTTTCTTGTTTAACCAGAAACATATTACAAATTTTATTCAGTTCATCTGCAATGTTATCATTTTCAAATTTAGCCCAAGACAACCTTGTCAATAAAAGACCGTCTCTTGTTACAAGTCCTAAATTACTACTTTTATTCACTCTTTTATCAATAATAGTATCAATATAGAAACTATCGTAACGGTGATTATATAAAAATGGCTGCCCAACATTTACATCTATTTTTAAGATAGAATGTGTTTTATCTTGGCTGAAAACTAAAGTATTTTTTAATAAAAAAAGCGATAATGATAGGAATAATTGTTTCATAGATTTTGATTTAAAGCATAAAGATAAAAAATATTTTATTCTAAAATAAGGTTTTTCTAAATAAAAAAAGCGCAAGAAATTTACCCCGCTGGAACTAAGTCCATCTTCAACAAATCCCAAAACTACCGCAGCTCGCTTGGTTTTTGTTTTCAACTTTGACAGGCTATGCCACACGATTCTGCCCAACATTTTCATTTTTAATTATTCATTTTTAATTAATTTTCACCCGTACTCCTTCGCTGTGGCTCGAAAATTCTGGTGCGTACATACATTGAATGGTGCTGATTCCATTGGAAAAATCGCCTTTGTGGTTGATGACTAAAGGATATTCAAAGACGTAAGTTCCTTTTGGCAAACGGTCGAAAAAGAAATTCGTAGCTGCATCTTTTGTGCTTTCGTAATAGCCCAAACCACCTTGATATTTGTACTGACTCAGTACATTTGTCGGCTCAAAACCCGAAGCTCGCATATCTTTCAAATGTACGTATTCCATATCTCTATCTACCCGAAGCTCGATGCGGACTTTGAGTTTGTTGCCAGGTGCAAGTTGTGTTTCGCTTGTTATAGGCTTCATTATCAAGCCTTTATCGCTGTTTTCTTCTTTGAAAAGTTGTTTTTGTAAAGTCAAAGGTGTTTCTTTGAAGTCTTTTATTTTATCCAAATTTTCAAAATATTGCCAATACAATGCGCCCCAAACAGGTACTTTGTTAGGATTTTCAATTTTCACTTTTGATAAATCTGATAAATTCCATGTTTCACCAGTACGCTCCACTTTCCACTCTCCATTTTCTACTTTCTTGCTCTCTACTTTCCAACTTTCTTTAAAATACCCCGTTCCATCTTCTTTTTCAATTTTGCTCACGTCAAGATTTTTACCATTAAAAGCAATTTTTACATCTTTGTCTTCCGCAATCCAATTTTGACCGTTCATCAACAACGCATAAACGGCTGACGCTGTAGCTTTTGTGGTTTTCCAAGCGTTGGTTTGCTTGTTTTTTAGTAGCCAAGTTTTCAAATCATCTACCGCTTTGTCGTCTTTTGCAACGTCTGTGAAAACTTCAATCATCAAAGCGTGTGTTTCGATTGGCATTTGATACCAATAATAACCGCCTTCGTTTTTCCAATACATTCCCAATTCTTCGTTGTTCAAACTGCGTTCTTTCAAGGATTTAACAATCTTTTGAGGTACATCTTTTTTATCAAAACGATGCAACGCCAGCGCAATCATTCCTTCATAATAAATGCCTTGATTGAGCCAATATTTTTCAGTTTGTGTCAAATAATAATCAAACGCTTTTTTTACATTGTCGTTCATTTTTTCTTTTTGATAAAAAGAACGGGTATATAAATAATGTACAATCATGCCGTTCACGTGGTTGTCTTCCCATTTTGCACGACCTTTTTCCACTTCATATTTTAAGCGTTGGTAATTGTCAAGCATCTGATTGTCAATGTATTGTATCGCTTTCGGAACGAGTTGAGCTATTTTTTGATTGCTTTCTCGCTTCACATTTAGTTTTTCCAAATGCCCAAAACCTTCCAATAAATACTGTGAAATATACCAGTTTTCTTGTCCGCCAGGAAACCATGAAAAACCGCCACTTGGCATTTGTCTGTCGGCTAATTTGTCCACGGCACGGCCGAGTTCATCGTTCATTCTGTTCAAATCAAACAACAAAGCGATGTTTTTCTTTTGTTGTTCTTCGTTGCAAGCGTTCATTACCCAAGGCGTTTCTTCTAATAAAGCACTTTTTAACTCTTGATTTTTTTGCAAATTAGAAAAAAGAGCCTTCCCTAAATCCCTTCCTGAGGAAGGGACTTTTTGATTCGGCTGGCTTGCGCCTAAAGACCACTTATTAAATATTTCTTTTATCTTAGGTGTTGAATTGACAACTTCACTCGCCAATGCGTTTGCGTAATAACGGCTAAAAATTTGTTCGGTACATTCGTAAGGATATTCCATCAAATACGGCAAGGCTTGCACGGCATACCACGCTGGATTTTGTGTAAATTCGAGTGTGAAATTATGGTGTTGCAAAGTCGTGGATTGCGTTGCTTTTTGCATCGCTTCAAAGGTAAATTCTTTCGTTTGACCACCACGAAGCGGCAGCGGTTTGGTTTCTGTCACCAACATTCGATTGGTCAGAATAGGCAAAGCGTTTTGTTCTCCGTCAGATTGATTGCCTGCGGTAGCGGTTACACGCCATGTTAAAGCATTGATTTCACCAACAGGAACGTTCAATTTCCAAGAAACAGCCGTTGATTGTCCTTTTTTTGCTGTAAAATCCAAATTGCTGCCAATATTAGCAAAAGCATCGTCGCAAGGTTTGTCGGTCAGCGCATCAAATAGTTCCAATCGAACTTTTCCAGTCAAATCCTTTTCTGTCAAATTACTTATTTTTGTAGAAAAATAAATAACGTCGCCTTCTCGCATAAAACGAGGTGCATTTGGCATAACCATCAAGTCTTTTTGCGTTACGATTTCTTTTTCACTCACACCAATTTTCAAATCTTGTGTGTGTGCCAACGCTAAAAAACGCCATTTGGTCAAAGCCTCGTTCATTTTGAATTTCACAATCACATTTCCTTCTGCATCTGTCATTAGATTCGGTAAGAAAAATACCGTTTCTTTGAGGTTCGTGCGTGGTGTAACAGTTGGGTTTTCTGGCTTTTTACTTTCTTTGTCAGTAATCTGTGCATTAGCTTTTGCATCAATAATAACATCTGATAGCACAAGTGCTTTACTCAGTACTTCCGTAGTGGCATCAGTATCCATCATCCCTTTCAGATCCGCTTGAGGCGCAGGTGGGGCTGACATTGCTTCTGCCCTAACATTACTTTTAGCAGACCTCATTCTAACTGCATAATAATTTACACCACCATTCCAATAATCAAACCATTCCAAATTACGGTATTTTTTGTCTATTTCTCCGTAATCTACATTACTAAAATTATTCATTGCCAAATAGGCTGCACCAAAACCACTACTGTTAAAACCAAAGGGATTGTAAGGCGTACTTGGAAATGGATTTAAGCCAAAACTGTTGCGAGCGAATTGGTCAAGCGAAGCATCATACAAGGTAGCGACCATTTCGGCAGCGACTTTTTCTTTTTGCGAACCAGAGATTTTGATGCGCCATTCTTCGTCCTGCCCAGGCAAGAGTTTATCTCTAAACGATTGATATTCAATGCTTAATTCTTTGTTTTTCCAAGGAACAGCCACCG
The DNA here is from genome assembly GCA_043777755.1 of Saprospiraceae bacterium. GTDB lineage: Bacteria > Bacteroidota > Bacteroidia > Chitinophagales > Saprospiraceae > CANHEE01. The sequence continues at coordinate 27,233 of JAYWHK010000051.1, read as the reverse complement.
TGAATTGCTCTTGGTAAAAACGATTTTCTTTGATGTAGGTAATTTGAGCATGCAAACCACCACGGTCAGCTTCTTCGATTTTAAACTTCAGTTCGCCCAATTTTTCAATTGGCATCCACTTTGAAAACTGTATTTTTTGTCCTCTGATGATTTCAAAAAGGACGTTTATTTTGTCATACGCTGAACCAACGTAAAGTTTTGCGGTATCATTGGGCTGCAAACTTTCTTTTTCCAACAAAGAAAAAGCTGGAATATTGGCTGGCGCAATCTTAGTGGAAGGTTCATAAATCGTAAAGTATTTTTTGATTTCCAAAGGCGTTCCAAATTTGTCTTTTGTCGTCAAAATCAAAACATAAGTCCCTGATTTCCAGTTGGTTTTGCTAATGTCCACATCATTAGAAATATTGGTATCAAAAGCTGTATTGAAAACATCGGTTTTTACCTGCCAAGTTTTTACGTCGTCTTCATTTTTAAAAGATAAGTCTGGAAAGGTTTTTTTAAACTCCTCTTTTGACATCAAAGGTTTGTCGGGCGCAGTCCAAAGTCTTGCTTTATAAAGTGCCGTTGGCGATTTTAACAATTGTACTTTGACTGTCCCTTGTGCTGCTTCTGGCTGTCCATTGAGATTTAAAGTACTGATTTTCAGTTTTTTAAATGCTGCTGAACTAATTTTTTCAGCCACTTCGACATCTGCATTGATAGCAATTGTACCAATAGAAACGTTGGTTTCATTGCTGTGTGTTTCGCCATTGAGGTCAATTACATCTGCAAAAACAGTGTAATCAAACTGCGGTTTGTCTGCCAAATCTGTTTTTTCATCAGGAATCGCTTTAAAAGTTACTGTAAAATTTCCATCAGTATCTGTCGTCATTTCACCGTTTGTGATTTCCATACTTGGCACATTTGGGAACGGTCGCCACCAACAATAATAACCCCAAAACGGATAACGGACATTGCGCACAACTCGGTATTTTACCTTCGCTCCATCAATGTTTGAGCCAGCAAAAGCCTTGGCATTTCCAACAACTTTTACTTCTTCATTCAAGCGAAATGAACCTTCAACAGGCTTGAAAACAACCTCAAATTTTGGACGTTTGTATTCTTCTACTCTAAAAAATTGCGAATTGCCGCCAATGCTGCTTTCAATGTGCATTTGACCCAAAAGACCTGTTTTTGGCGCAGTAAATTCGCCATTGAAAGTACCAAATTCATTCGTCCGAAGGTTTAAAACGGTGACTTCTTGGTAATTTACATCTTTAAAAGCCACTCGAACTTCTTTATTTTTAAGAATGTTTGGCATTCTTTTTTTATCAAAATTCAAAGCAATTCCTTTAAAATAAACCGTTTGACCAGGGCGATAAATGGCTCTGTCTAAGAAAAAAGTTGTCTGCTCGTAGCTGCGTTCTTGTTCTCTATGTTGGTTGTCATAAAAATTATCGTCAATATCCAGCGTATCGCCATTTAGGTTAAAACGCACTTGAAAATAGCTATTTTTACTTCCTTTTGGATATAAAAAGCCATTGATATTGCTGACTGCATTTCCAATTTTCACTTTTTTATATACCGCTTTTTTGTTGTCATAACGACTTTCAAAAAGCTCTGCCGCCACGTTAGATAAAGGCTCGCCCGTTGTGCGATTGACTAAAATAATTTCGTTTTGATGTTCGTGGTTTTGGCGATGAAATTCCGCCATGTTGCTCACTTGAACAATCGTGCGACTTTCGATAATGCTTCCTTCATCTGCAAAAATCATATATGTACCCAAAGGCAATCCATCTAATTTTACCTCAGTGGAATGGCTGCGATAATCGTCAATAGTCGGTAATTTGACTTCTTTCTGTAATATAATTGGCAGGCTTTTAATCAATTGTGCAAATTTTTCGTCGTTGCCTTCTATGTATAATATTTTTAATAATCCGTTATATTCGTCTTTTTGGCGTTGCGACATTTTCGCTACACTCAACTTTACATTTTCTTTATTTTTAAAATCAATTTTTACTAAAAAAGGCTTATTGGGTGTATTTACTTTTTCAATTTGAATATTGTAATTGCCATTTTTTGTAATTTCATTGATAATAGATTGGCATTTTGTAGTGTTTGCGCCTTCTGTTTTCTCATATTTTGTAACACATTCTTTACAAATTTCTAACGTTTTTAAATAGGCTAAACGGTCTTCTTCGCTGCCACCTTCCTCGTAAGCGTCGCCTTTTTGCTTGTAAATCATTGCTTGTAAAAACATAATTTCCGCAGCTACTGGGTGCAATTCATATTTTTGTAAAAGATCTTTGAGCGTTGTTTCATAGATTTTTTCTTTGTCTTTGATGATAGAATTTTCATAAATAAAAGCAATTCTATTCAATTCTGCATCTAAATAAGGCGTAGGATCTTCTTCTTCAATATGCGTAGCGATGACATTCTGAAAGAGTTGAATCACCTTCAAATAACGAGAATCTGTATCTTTAGTATTCGCTTTAAAAGCTAAAAATTTGACCGCAGGTTGCAGCAAAACATCTTCTTTCATTTCATATTTGTACGCAGGTTCCGTCAAATATGCTTGTCCATTTTTAAAAAAATCAATGGCACGAAAAGCCAAGAAATCGTACAAAGTTGGACGATATTTTATATCTTCGCCTGTTAGCATTGCGCCAAAAACATCAATCCCGAGTGTTGTCAACTCTTCATTTTCAAGCGATTTTAAATACAAATCGCTTGCTTTATCAATAAATTGAGCAGCTGTCCAAGTTTTTAGGTCTTTGTTTTCAAAACCAGACGTGGTAGTTCGCTGATTGATAGCCCATTGATTTTCATCGTAATAATGCTTGTACAATTCAGCCATCATAGACTGCAAAATTTGCTGTACGGGAAATTCTGTTGCAGCAATTTCTTTTTCAAAACGCTCAATAGATTTCGCTTTTCCGTCTTCTTCTCCTTGTAGCGAATATTTTTCTTTGTGCAAAAAACACTTGATGTATTGCGCAGGATTATTCGCTTTGCGAACCGTTGCAAAGAGTTTTTCTACTTCTTGCAAAGCAGATTTTGGCAAACCATTTTTTTCAAGGCTATCAATGGTTGCCCAATTTTTTTCATACAACTCAGTTGAGTAAGTTGGAGGTGCATCTTGCATAGTAGGGTCGTCTTGGTTTTGAGCGTTTATGGTCAAAACCATAAAAGAACAGATTAAGATAAAAAATAATTTTCTCATAGATTTCGGTTTTTATATACGATTAAAGGATTAACGCTTTGCAGTATTTTTATTTAAGATGCAATTTTACTAAAAATTCCACATTTTATTCTATATTTTATGAAAAAATTAAGAAATGAAGTGAAAAATGCCAGTAACACGAGATGTGTTGCTGGCATTTTAAATTTCTTATGGTAATAGAATTTCTATTCCTGTTGCTCTTATTTCATTTTGAAAAGGGTTGTCATCTTCTCTATTAAAAAAGTGACATTCTATACTTACAAATTCTGGATTTTGATAAAATAAAGAAGAAAGTTGTTGCGTATCAAGGAATCCAACTCCTGTAAAGTCTTCTGACCAAAGAGCCAAATCAATATCTGAGTACTCGTGTTGCTGTTGATTGGCAAATGAACCGAACAGAACAGCTTTTTCAATTTTTATCAAAGTATTTTTTTTAATTTCACTTAGTAAATACTGAATTATAGAGATTGCCTCTACTTTGTTTTTTATTTTTTTAAATTTTATTTTTTCGTTATATTTCATTGCTATTCAAAGAGTTAAGTAAATTTAATCTATGATTTTCTGATTCCAAAAGAATTGTTTTTACGATTTGTCTATTTGTTGTTTGATATAAAATACCAACATAGTCAGGATAGCGATTTTCCATTTGAAAACGATTGAGTTTATTGAAAAAATTATACTCATCTTCACTTAGCTCCATATTAGACTGCTGTAAGATTGAATTTATATTATGAGTCCGAGGTGGAGTATTGCCTTCATTATTTTTTACCCAAATTGCTTTTGCTAATTTTTCAAAAACTAAGTGAGTAAAAAATAAACAAGGTACATAGCTTCTTACTTTAAACATTTTTTGAACATCTTTCCAATCATGTTCAGAAGTATTAATCCAATATGTAATATGCTCTTGTTTCGTCATACTTTAATTATTTTTCTACAAAAATATAAATTTTTTATTAAAATCATAAAAAAATAATGATAAAATAAAAAAATTCTATATTTTACATGCTCTCTTTGTTTTCTCATACGTTTCCCAATCGTCAATATCTTTCAAAACAACATCAGTAGGCATTTCGATGAGGTGAACAAAATCCTTATTTACCTGTACAATACTTCGGCAGCCTTCGGGTTCTTGATGCGACAAAATTTCAGCTCGATAATGTGCTGAGAAAACAATTGGATTTCCTTTTTTTTCTCCAAAAAAAGGTTGAACAATGCATTTTTTATCAAAAAAAACTTTGTTTTGAAAGTTTTTTATTAAAAAATTATAGTCTTCTTTTTGAATAAAAGGCATATCAGAAAGGCAAATCATGGTGGCATTTTCTGGTTTTGCCGCTTCAACGCCGCACTGAATACTACTGGTCATGCCTATTTTGAAATTAGGATTGTGAACGCATTTTATTTTTTCATGTAAAGGAACAAATGTTTTTACAAGTTCTGATTCGTGGCCCAAGACGACGATAAGTTCTTCAAAATCAGCACTTAAAATATTTTTCAAAACTTCTCCTACAAGATTGCTTTGACCAAAATGCAACAATAGTTTATTTTTATCTTCGCCCATTCTTCGAGAAAGTCCTGCCGCAATGACGATGGCACTTATTTTTTGCATTGGATAATTGGGTGTTTTTTTAATTTTAGTAGGGGCGATTTTAGTAGCACACGTACCGTAGGAAGTGCGACTAAAGTTTTAGTAGCACTCGCTGCGATTACTACCGTAGGAAGTGCGACTAAAGTCGCCCCTACAGCAAAGTTATAAATTTATTGGCATTTTGTTAAAATATATACAAAATAAAAATACAAACCTTGCGTTTTATACGATTCAAAACATAAATGCTATCTTTGCGAAAAACAAGATTATTATTCGATTTTTATGAAAAAATATTCAACACTACTTTTTACATTACTTTCATTTTCATTCCTTTACGCTCAAAATGCAAGTATTTTAGGTAAAATCACTGCCGAAAACGAGGTTTTGGTTGGTGCAAACATTGTTCAAAAAGGTACAACAAACAGCACTACAACAGACGAAACAGGCGAATACCGCTTAAAAATGACACCCAACAAAAAAGCAACAATTGTTTTTACTTATGTTGGTTTTAAGCCTTTTGAATACCAGTTTCGAGGTTTGGAAGAAGGCGCAACCTTGCGTTTAGATGTTCAATTGGTCGAAAACGAGAGTAAATTAGAGGTAACTGTCAAAGCTCGTCGCATTGACGAAGCTGGAATGGTGCGTGAACGGGTCAAAGAATTGAAGTTAATTCCAACTGCTTCGGGAAATTTTGAGAGCGTTTTGCCTGCAATTGCCTTGGGAACAAACTCAGGAAGTGGTGGAGAATTAAGTTCGCAATACAATGTTCGTGGTGGAAATTATGACGAAAATTTGGTCTATGTGAATGATTTTGAAATTTACCGTCCACAACTGATTCGTGCTGGACAACAAGAAGGTTTGACCTTTCCAAATATAGATTTGATGCGTGATTTGTCCTTCTCTTCGGGAGGTTTTGAAGCAAGATATGGCGATAAATTGTCTTCCGTTTTAGACATCAAATACAAACGACCTGATTCTCTAAAAAGCTCATTGTCAGGTAGTTTGCTCGGAGCTTCCGCCCATATTGAAGGCAGTGTAAAGTTAGATACGGGCAATTACCGACGTTTTCGTTATTTGGTAGGAGCGAGGTACAAAACAACCCGTTATCTTTTGGGTTCATTGGATATTAAAGGCGAATATGTACCTGATTTTACCGATTTGCAAATGTATTTGACGTACGATTTGAGTCGGAATTGGCAAATGGCTTTTATGGGAAATTTTAACAAATCTATCTATAATTTTACGCCTTCTTCTCGTCGAACAGCGTTTGGTTTGATTAATTATTCACTTGAATTGAGTTCTACTTTTGAAGGTGCTGAACGGGACGGATTCACCAATGGTATGGCTGGCATTTCGCTTACTTATTTACCAGAAAAAAGACGTAATCCGCTGTATTTGAAGTTGTTAGCTTCTACTTTTTCCGGTCAAGAAACCGAAAATATTGACATTATTGGAAGATATTCGTTGGGTGAAATTCAGACCAATTTGGGTTCTGATAATTTTGGCGATGTCGTTGCAGAGTTGGGAGGAGGAACACAGCAGCAGTTTGTGCGCAACAATTTGACTACTCAGGTTACAAATATCGAACACAAAGGCGGTTTAGAAGTCGCAACACTCAAAGACGGTACAAATACCGCTTCGCATTTTTTACAATGGGGCGTAAAAGCACAGCACGAGTACATTAATGACAAGCTAAAAGAGTGGGAACGCTTGGATTCTGCCCTTTATTCTTTGAATTACAACGAAAATAAATTGTTGGTTTATCAATATTTCAAAACCCAAAATACGATTTCTTCCAATCGTTTGTCTGGTTTTTTTCAAAATACCTATACACGTCGTAAAAGCAATGCCTACGAATTGCAGCTGACCTTGGGCGTGCGTGCTGCTTATTGGGATTATAACAATGATTTTCATGTGACACCTCGTGCGCAAATTTTGTACAAACCACTTGGAAAAGACAGCGATCCTGCATTTCGTTTGTCGGCAGGTTATTATTATCAACCACCATTTTACAGAGAATTGAGGAATATTGAAGGAGCTGTGAGCAATGCTGTTGTGGCGCAAAAATCATTGCATTTTGTGGCAGGTTATCAGCGAGATTTTTTTATGCTGGGTGGAAAACGATTCCGATTGATGAGCGAAGCATTTTACAAAAAACTCTGGGACTTGGCTGCGTATGATATTGAAAATGTGCGCATTAGGTATAGCGGGAAAAACAATGCAACAGGTTTTGCTTACGGAGCAGACTTGCGTATCAACGGAGAATTTGTAAAAGGAGCTGAAAGTTGGGTGAATTTTTCTTTCTTAAAAACAGGTGAAAAATTAGATGGTGTACAGCATCAGAAACGAGAAATTGGTGTTGAAAAAGGGATTGATGTAGATTATGTTGCTCGCCCGAGTGACCGCCGTTTTAATATGGCCGTATTTTTTCAAGATTATTTAAAAAAGAATAAAAATTTTAAAGTGCATACGATGTTCAGCGTCGGAACAGGGCTTCCCTTTGGAATTCCGAACAATAACATCATTTATCGTAATCCATATCGCTTGAAAGCCTATCACCGTGTAGATATTGGTTTTTCGTATATGTTATTTGACCGCAATAAATTACAGCGCAATCCAAAACATTTTTTACGATTTACCAAAAGCACGTGGTTGAGTTTTGAAGTTTTCAACTTGATGGAAGTGGCGAATGAAGCCAATAGAACTTGGGTAAAAACTATCTTTAGACAACAGTTTGCCATTCCCAATTATTTGACATCAAGGAGATTGAATCTGAGGTTGAAAATGGATTTTTAAGGAGAAATATGTACAATTAGAGCTGCTTTTGTGGTATTTTCGTTATTGATTTGGTGTCATTCTCCACCGAAAAGCCTTTTCATCAACTGCCCGCATCGTACAAAGTACACCGTTCAAATGGTCATATTCGTGTTGGAGGAGTTCGGACAAATCATCTGACATTGTCCAGCTTTGCTCTTTCCAATTTTCATCTAAGTATCGGATAATCAGTCTTTTATGTCGTTTCACTTTGACCAAAAGATTAGGAAAACTCATACAGTCGTCCCAAAGTTCAAACATTTCATCGCTCAAATTCTCAAAAACAGGATTGATGAAAACAATTGGCTTGTCAATATTCATATAAATCAAACGCTTCATAATACCCAGTTGAGGCGCAGCAATCGCCCTACCGAATTGGTACTTTATTCTGATTTCTTGCATCACATTGTGCAAATCGGCGACCCAATCCTTTACTAAAGGAAGTTCTTCTTGCGCTACTGGCGCACAAATCTCATACAAGCGGGCATCGCCCAAAAGGAGTAAATCTTCTAATTTTTTCATAAAAATAATCTATATTATTTTCTAAATCACTAAACCTCCGCAAAGGAGATTTAGTGGTTTTTTGCTTTATCAATCAAAGTTTTCACTACTTTCGGAACGCCAGTTGTGGCAGGTTCTGGAACGATATTGATATAAGAAGGTACTTTTGCAGGGTCTTTATCAATGTACCAACAAGGTGTCCGAAATGGGGCAAAATCTATCAAACTCGCAGCGGGATAGACCTGCATAGAAGTTCCGACAATCAAAACATAGTCTGCTGCTTTCATCAATTGACTTGCTGGATCCATCATAGGTACAGCTTCGCCAAACCAAACAATATGTGGTCTGAGTTGCGAACCTTTTTCACATTTATCACCGATTTTGATGTCGCCCGAGATGTCATATACCAAAGACGGATTGTAAGAACTGCGCATTTTTTTCAATTCTCCATGCAAGTGAACAATATTCTTACTGCCAGCTCTTTCGTGCAAATCATCAATATTTTGAGTAATAATGGTGATATTGTAGTATTTTTCGAGTTCAACCAAGGCATAATGACCGTCATTTGGCTCAACAGAATGGAGCAATTGCCTGCGCTCGTTGTAAAAACGAAGCACCAACTCAGGGTCTTTTCGCCAACCTTCTGGCGAAGCAACCTCTCTCCAATCGTAACCTTCCCAAAGTCCACCAGCATCTCTAAAGGTACTGATGCCACTTTCTGCGCTAATTCCTGCGCCTGTCAATACAACTACATTTTTTTTCATCGTAAAAAATTAAAAAATCTTCTTTGTTTGTAGTCAATAAAACAAAACTGTTTGGCACAAAGTTCCTAAATAATTGGCTTACAGCGAAAATTATTTAAAAAAAATAAATTATTTTTAAGAAAAAAAATACATTTTTGATTGTTTTTTTATCAAAAAGCGTTAAAAATACATTTTTTTAAAAAAAAATAATTGAAAATGAAAGATTTTTTTCATAAACTCATAAATTACACTTATCTTTGCAGCGACAATTTAGTCATAATTTAAAATAATAATAATGAAATTAGGTACAGTAAAGTTTTTCAATTCAACAAAAGGTTTTGGATTCATCACAGACAATAATTCAGGCGAAGAAATCTTCGTTCACGTTTCAGGTCTAATTGATGAAATCAGAGAAGGTGATGCCGTAAATTTTGAAACTCAAAATGGAAAAAAAGGTATCAATGCAGTTGATGTTAAACTTGCATAATCTTTTACCCAAGTAAAAGAAATCCGCCACTATATTGTAATGATATAGTGGCGGATTTTTTGTACAAATGTATTCGTGTAGAGAAAAGGCACACCTTTTCTCGCCCTACGCAAAAGTGTATGCAACACGATAAAAGGCACGCCTTTTCTCTAAGGAATGTTCGTGCTATATAAAAAGCAGAAACGAGAAGGTGAAAATGTAAAAATGATGTATCTTTGCCAAACAAAACATACTACAAAATGCAAGAACAATACATACAACCGCACGATGATTTTTTCAAAGTTGCTTTTTCACGGCTTGATGTCACGACGGATTATATCATACAGATTTGACAATGATGACAGAGGCTCAAATATTGGCTCTCGAAGCGGGTTTATTGGTCAATGCCCTGCTCACTTTACATTTGGGTGCAAAAGCTGAATATGTAGTAGAAAAGATGAGTACACTGCTTGTAAATGTTAAAAATGTAGCAGGTGACGAACATTTTCATAAATTTTTCTTTGCACAGCTTGCTTATGTCCTAAAAAAGAACGAACTTAGCCCTGAAAAAGTACACAATATTATTTATAACTTTAACAATACTGTAAAAATGAATGCATACGACGCTTTAATGAAAACTTTAGAAGAAAAAGGAATGGAAAAAGGAATTTTGGAAGGTGCAAGCCTACAATCGCAACAAGTAGTGAGAAATATTTTGGCTGAATTTTCAACATGGGAAAATGAAAAAATAGCTAACCTTGCGAATACGACAGTGGAAGTCGTTGTTACGATTCGTGCTGAGGTGAAAATTAAAAAATAAGAAATCTGCTATATCATCAGAGGCATAGCAGATATTAATTATTAGATGTTCAAGATACTGCAAGTACTTGGTATTCAATATTTTGCATAAATCCAAAATCCCAAAACCACTTTCCGTTGTGTATATATGGTTTCTGTTCGTCACACAAAAAACGTCACAATTTTGCACTGCAAAATTGTGACGTTTTTTTATTCATTAAACATTGAATCGGAAGTGCATTACATCACCATCTTTTACGATGTATTCTTTGCCTTCGATGCGCAAACGACCAACTTCTCGGCAAGCCGCTTCTGAGCCATGTTTTACGTAGTCGTCATAAGAAATAACCTCCGCTTTGATGAATCCACGCTCAAAATCAGTGTGAATCACGCCAGCTGCCGCTGGTGCTTTCCAACCTGTTCCGATTGTCCAAGCACGAACCTCTTGAACACCTGCGGTAAAATAAGTACTCAAATCTAATAATTTATACGCAGAACGAATCAAACGATTCAAACCAGCTTCTGTTAATTTGTATTCGTCCAAAAACATTTCACGGTCTTCTTCGCTTTCCATATTGGCGATTTGTTCTTCCAATGAATTGTTCAAAACAATCAATTGCGCACCTTCTGCATCAGCTACTTTTTTCAAAGCATCAGAATATTTGTTGCCTGTGTGCATAGACGCTTCATCAACATTCGCAACGTAAAGGGTTGGTTTCACAGTCAATAAAAACAAATCTTCAATTGCAGGTAATTCTTCTTTTGTCAAACCCAAACCACGAAGGTTTTTGCCTTGTTCCAAATGATTTTTGCAACGCAACAAAATATCTACTTCGATTTTGGCTTTTGGATCATTGCCAACACGGGCTTGTTTCTCAGATTTTTGTAGTTTTTTATCTACACTTTCCAAATCTTTGAATTGCAATTCGGTGTCAATGATTTCTTTGTCGCTGACAGGATTGATTGCGCCTTCCTCACGCAAGATATTTTCGTCTTCAAAACAACGAACCACGTGAATAATCGCATCAACTTCACGAATATTTGCCAAGAATTTGTTACCCAAACCTTCGCCTTTGCTTGCGCCACGTACCAAACCAGCAATATCCACCACTTCGATTTGAGTAGGAATGACTTTGTTAGGATTTACCAGTTCGGTCAATTTGACCAAACGAGTATCAGGAACGTCCACCAATCCGACATTCGGATCAATCGTACAGAAACGATAATTGCTCGCCTGAGCTTTTGCCGTAGTACTTACAGCATTGAATAAAGTTGATTTTCCGACGTTGGGCAAACCAACGATACCACATTTTAAACCCATTTTATGATAAGTAGATGTAATCTAAATACTATACATTTTATTAAAAAAATATAGTATATTATTTTGTAAAATATTAATAATCAATCAATTATGTAAATGAAAAAAGAATGTTTTATTGAAAAGAAAGTTATCTTTGCATTTCGGTACATTCTTTGCCACCACTGTATTTTGAAATTGGGCGCAAAGATAAGACTTTTTATTAAAAATATGAATTTTTTAGCACATTTACTTCTAACACATGAAAATGAAGATTGGATGATTGGCAATATGATTGCGGATTTCATCTCCAACAAAGATTTACAGTCGTTGCAAACGGGTGTTAGGGAAGGTGTAATGGTGCATCGTCAAATAGATACTTTTACAGATTCTCATGAAGCAGTCAAAGATAGTATTAGGCGTTTGCATCCAATTTTTCATAAATATTCGCCTGTGGTGATTGATATATATTACGATTATTTTTTAGCAAGAAATTGGCGACGTTACTCAACTATTCCTTTTGAGGACTTTTGTGAAAAAATATACGACGCATTTGAACGTCGTATGAACGAAATGCCTTTGGAATTTCAACCTCGTTTGAAAATAATGATGGACAATGATTTTTTACAAAATTATGTTACCAAATCAGGCATACAATTCACCTTTAATAAGTTCCAAGAACGGGTGCGTTTTCCAGTTTCTTTTGCACAAGCATCTGATGTAATGATGGTTTATGAAGAAGAATTTAACGAAGAATTTAACGTTTTTTTTCCAGAAATAATAGGTTATTTGAAAGAAAAGCAAGAGATTTTATAATGTGATATTTCCTCTTGGCTTGTCACCGAAAATTCTTTGATACTCAATGATATATTGAGTTTCGAGTTTTCTTGCTTCTTTTTTGCCTTTAATATTTTCAACTAAGATTCTTGCATAAAACCGATTCCACTGATCTACAAGATTGAGTAGGTTAGTCTGCTCTCTCATTCTACTTGACATATTATCTTCATCAATGGACATACAACTGATGCCATATTTGAAGACACTTTCGTCTAACCTATCCACGATTTCGTAGAGATGGTGGAGTTCTTCATTTTGATAAGAGTTTTTGTGCATAAGTCTTTATAGCCAAGCTGCTTTATTACTTTTCGTTTCGCAGTTATAGGTAGGCGAATACTCTAAGTTTTTATTCATTTTTATCTTATAGGCTTCATTTGCAATACTTAGCAAAGGCTCAAAAGCGATTCCAGATGGCATTTCGCTTGCTTTTTCAAGTATTTTTTGATAAAAAACTTTGCCTTCTGCGACAACAGCGCATCTCACATATAGAAAATCATCTGCGGAGAGGAAATCTTCTTCTTCTTTTTTTAAAAATACAGTTGCGTGTTGGCGTGTATCCAAACGATAGAGTTTTTCTGAGAGGTAATCTTTGAAAAGATAAATACAAGGCATCGGCATTTGCGACAAAGCAAGTACCGCAGGTGTAATAATTGCTTTGTATTCTTTTTTTGACCAGTCTAATTGCTCAATAATATTCCAAAATTGAGCTTCTGAAAACAAATTTTTTCCGTGATTGTTTTCTTGAACTCTTATCTCTACTTTTGCTTTTGTATCAAAATTTGCTCTTAAATCTTGGATAAACTGATTACTAAGGTCATTGATACTGATGTTCAGAATAGTTGCCATTTATTAATTACATTTTTATTTTAAAAGTTTTGACTCTAATATTTCTTTAAATTTTCTCAAAATAGCGATAATTTGGAGTAAATCGTTTCTATCCGTAGTATCAAACTGCCTGGAAACACAATAAGTACGAGCTTCCATAATACAAAAAGTCCAAATAACCTTTTGCTACTACAAAATCCGCTTTGACAGACAATTCATGGTTATCTACTTTGGCAGTAAGTTTTTTATCAAAAAAAGAAGTAAAGTTTTCATCTTCCATAATCAGCCCAAGTTCGAGAATATGGCTGATGAATTTCATCTTTAAATCCTCCTCGCTCCAAGTTTTGATTTTTTTTACACCTCCATGATAAGTAACATCGAAATTATGTTGTTCAATGGTGGTGAACGTAGGATTTTCAGCACTCATCCATTCTTCCATTGATTTTGTATATGCCGTATCTATTTTTGAAAGTTTGAAGGTAAGAATCATCTCTCCTTCACGCCATTCTTTTTTCTTCGCCATTTTTTTATATTTTGATTGCAAAGATAAACTTTTTTCTTGATTTTTTCTAAAAAAATTATCCTAAAAAAAATCCAGCGAAAATTCGCTGGATTTTTTTTGACTATATCAAAAACAAATCGTACTTTTGCAGCGTTATTAGAAAAGTATTACTCCTTAAAAAATATTCAAAAGATACTTAATTAAAATTAAATATGAAATTATTAGTTTGTGTTAGTAAAACGCCCGAAACGACCTCTAAAATCTCTTTTAACGGAGGTACAGAGTTCAATGCCGCAGGGATTACCTACATTATGAATCCTTACGATGAGTGGTATGCGCTTGTTCGTGCTTTAGAATTAAAAGAAACCCTTGGCGGAACGGTAACGCTCCTTAATGTAGGGGCTGCCGAAGACGATGCTATTATTCGTAAAGGCTTGGCTATTGGTGGTGACGATGCTGTTCGTATCAATGCCAATCCTAAAAGTGCTTTATATACAGCAAAGCAAATTGCTGCTTATGCCAAATCTGAAAACTACGATATTGTTTTTCTTGGCAAAGAAACCATTGATTACAATGGCTCAGAAGTTGGAGCTATGACGGCAGAATATTTAGATATGCCTTATATTTCTTACGCTAATAAGTTGGATATCAACGGAAATACAGCGACAGTAAGCCGTGATATTGAAGGCGGAATCGAAGTAGTAGAAGTACAAACACCGTTTGTATTGAGTGCAGCAAAAGGTTTGGCTGAACAAAGAATCCCAAATATGAAAGGCATCATGCAATCCCGTTCACGACCTTTGAAAGTGGTTGAACCAGTGGCTTTTGATGATCAATCTGTGGTATCACAATATGAATTGCCAAAAGCAAAAACGGGTGTTAAATTAGTCAATGCGGACAATATGGACGAATTGGTGCGTTTGTTACACGAGGAAGCGAAGGTTATTTAAAAAATCTCCAAATTGTCAAATTTTTTTTAAAATTTTCAAATCAATTAAAAAATGGTTTTAGTATATATAGAAAGTCCAAAAGGAAAGCTCAAAAAAGCGGCTTTTGAGACAGTCACTTATGGTAAGAAAATCGCTGATGCGACTGGCACAAGCTGTGTTGCTTTGACACTTGGCACTGTTGAAAATGCAGGTCAATTGGGTCAATACGGTGCTTCAAAAGTATTAAATGTAGCCGATGCTGCTTTGAATCAGTTTGACAGTCAAGTAGTTACGAGTGTTGTTGCAAATGTAGCGACGACTCTTGGCGCAACAGTTTTAGTCATGGGGCATACCTCAACGGGCAAGTCATTGGCAGGACGTTTGGCGGCTCGATTCAATGCTGGTTCTATTGCTGGTGCAAATGCCCTTCCGACGATGGCAGGTGGATTTAAAGTAAAGAAAAGCGTTTTTTCAGGAAAAGCGGTGGCTGAATATGAGTTAAAATCGCCAATTAAAGTGATTTCGGTTATGGGTAATTCATTGCAGCCAGAAGTGGTTGGCGGCGATGTTGCTGTTGAAAATATGGCAGTTGCTGTTCCAGCGAGCAAGGTAAAAGTAATCGAAGTCAAGACTCAAGATGGTATTGTACCATTGCCAGAAGCGGAATTGGTCGTTTCGGCAGGTCGAGGAATGAAAGGCCCTGAAAATTGGGGTATTGTAGAAGATTTGGCGACGGTGATGAATGCAACGACGGCTTGTTCTCGCCCAGTTGCGGACGCACATTGGCGACCACACCACGAACACGTTGGTCAGACAGGTGTAGCGATTCGTCCGAATCTATACATTGCAATTGGTATCTCTGGTGCAATTCAGCACTTGGCAGGTGTCAATAACTCAAAAGTAATCGTTGTTATCAATAAAGATCCAGAAGCTCCTTTTTTCAAAGCAGCAGATTATGGTGTTGTTGGAGATGCTTTCGAAATTGTTCCGAAATTGACTGAAGCAATGAGAAAATTCAAAGCGCAGTAAGATTGATCTCCCTAAATCCCTCCAAAGGAGGGACTTGCCAACGTTACAATCTAATTGTGATAGATTTTATTTTTGTAAAATCAAGTATTGCGTATTTCAAAAAATAATTGTACCTTTGTACTACCATTATAATTCGCGGCAATATCATACCGTAACTTAAGAAGGGCAGCGTGTCACCGCTGCCCTCTTTTTTAATGTTACTTGCGGTGTTTGTCCTCGTCTATTGCAATCAAAACAATTGCAACAACAAGGCACAGCACAAGAAACAGCCAATTATAATTCACCATAGTAAAAAAGGTATGGTTGGTTGTCGGCAATATCGCCGATTTCTTTAAGCCGTTGCAAAAATAAAATTTTTTTTTTGTTAAAAAATACTTTTTTTGATTGAAAAACGTTTTAGTAGAAAAATGCTTTTAAAATGAGAGAAAATATTAAAATTGTATTGATTGCTTTTGGTGTAGCAATGTTATTTTACGTTTTATTGCGATTGACAGCGGCTCAAACTGATGCCCTTGTTGTTTGCAATATTGTATTTTTTGGCATTACTTTGTTGCAGTTTGCAATACAAATCAAACGTTTGTTGGAGAGGAAATAAATTTTTTCTTATTCAAAAAACCGCTACAACTCCTTGGAGTTGTAGCGGTTTTTTGAAAATTAATGGCTGTGCTTTTTCTGTCTATTTATTGCTTTCTTTGTTCAAAAGGTAAAAAGCACACCAACGACCAAACATTGGTCAGCGAATTGTCACCTGATAATTCTATGCTTCCCAGTTCCTGCCATTTAGTTAAATTTATTCCAATTCTTCAATTGTACCTGTTTCGTGATTAAAAATAATCAATTCACTACTCAATTGGATATCGCTATCTTCTTCTAAAATATACCCAATATAATCGCCACCAGCATCGCTTGCTATGCCTACCGCTTTTATGGCTCTTGGGGTAAAATCTTGCCAAAAATTTTCACCTGTTCCCACTGATAAAATTTCTTCTAAAGTAAGCATAAAGAATCCTTCTGGAATTTCAAATTTTTTTGTATGATTTAGAATCGATTCAAAATCGTTTGGAAATAAAACATCTAATTCTATTTCTTTTTTTATTATTTCAAGATTTTTATTGGATTTATGTGTTTTATAATACTCCTTCACTAAATCTTTTACAAATAGAAGTCTAACAAAAAACAGATCATCACCATTGTCATAATCCATAAAAAAGGGTAAAAAATCACGCATTATTGGCTGACTTCCATTGGTGTTCACAAAAATCCACTGTTCCGACTTTTGCCCGTCTAATGTTATTTCCCATTGCCTTGCGGCTATTTTCCTGCTGTATTTGTCAAAAGTATAGTACTTCATAATTTGTATCGTTTTAACTTTCCATAGTTATAGATGAAAATGCTCCACTTAATTTTCGCTTTATAGCTAATTTGTATTGCGTTACATCAACTCCTACGCTATAATCAAATACGATTTCTATTTCCTTATTGGCATAAACGGAGAACCATATTTTATACAAATACAATTTTGAGAAAACATGAAAAATAGGCTCTGCTTCATTAACTTTTTCTTCAATAAAACATTCACCAAGAACTGGTATTTGCGATAAATGAAATTCCAGATATTCTTTTGTATTAATACCCGTCATAAACTCCTGTAACAAATAGGCTTTATTCAAGCTATCATATTTGGAAATATTTTCAAGAACAGTTTTTATTTTTTCCAAACTTTCTAAATCTATTGTTTTGTCCCATAAAAATATATTAAGTTCCACCGAATTAGGTATAGTAGCCTGAGTGGAATAACACTCGTCCAGTTTCTCTAAGTTAATTTCGCCAATGTATGGCAATGCAATAGATTTCATATTTATTTGAATTTTAAATTATTGAATTTTTCTTCCATATTTTCAAAGTCATGATCTTGTATATTCCAAAGTTCGTCAATAGATTTATTGGTAAAAAGGTTTATTTTTTTAATAAAACGTTCAGTTGCCTTTACCAGTCGTACTTTTTGCATTGTTACCAATCTGTACCATGCAAAGGTAAAATATAAGTAAGTATTAGTCAAATTTATTTTACTCTTTTTTCAAGTTTAATTTGACCTCTTGCTACGTATGCCCAAGTGTTTTTTTAATTTTTTCTTAGTTTTCTTCCTTGTTTTCTCCATTTTTTAGCTTATTTTTGCATAAAATTTCAATAAAAGAATGTAAATTACTATGAATATAGCCCTTATCAACGAACAAGTGGAGCGTTATGCCGTTTTGATGCAGTCTTTGGGACGGGCGCAAGCACTACACGTCAATTCAAGTGCAAGGATTTTTAAGCCAATGATTCAAGAAGCAGTTGATTTGGTCAAAGAAATGCACGAAGCACTCAAAAGTTATCGGAAAGAGGTAGAAAGTGATGTGAACCGCCGCCGAAAAAATCTTGCAGAGGAGCAATATCTTTTTGAAAATCGTTTGTACCATGACCGCTACAATACGCTTTTGTTGCTCACTGACCAACACAAAGCATTGAAAGAGTTACTACAAGAAGAACGTTCCGCTTTCAACCAAGTCATTACAGATATTAACCGTCAAATTGGAGAGTTTTCTCATATTTGGGGCAATTATATTGAAAAATCTGCGACGGAATCTGCACAACGGTTTTTATTTAAAGAGTTTGATGTGGTCAATTTTGCTTCAAAAGTAAAACGAACCATTATCAGCGATACAAAACCCAAAAGACAACACCTCGAAATAGATATGCTGGCAGAAGGCGAAGATACGATTTTTATGCTCGAAGTCAAAAGCACCATTCGAGAAGAAACATTTAGACAAATCGAAGCTAATTTAGCTCGTTTGGATGTTTTTTTTCCGCATTATCAAGGCTTTAAAAAGCAAGCGATTGTAGCTTATCTTTCCGAAGAAGAAGGTGTTTCAGATGAGCTTGCAGATGAAGGTATTTGGTTAATGTTGCCAAAAAAAGAACAAAACAACCCGCAAATGATTGAATTTGACTTTTTTGTATAAAAAATAATTGGTACAAATATTGGTTCAAATTAGTGTAGTAACACACCTTTTTTTAGAAGTATAATCCAATTTTTTCTTAAAATTTTATAAACAACTGTTTATGAAAGGTTTAAATATTTTATAAAAATAATATTTGTAAAATTAAAAAAAAAGCTATAAATTTGCAGCTTCAAGCAAGCAACATAAAAATTAGAACTATATTAGATTTCAACAACAAATTTTTCAAAATTAACCATTTTAATTTCTCATGATTAAAAACATTTCTACTCGATTACTCTTAGTTGGATTAGTTCTTACTGCGATACTTTTTAACTCGTGCGGAACTGACCCAGACCCAGAACCAGCAAAAGCTGTAAAAGCGTATGACTCAAAAGTCATGCAGCAGTGGAACAACAAGTATTTAGAAATTGAGCGTTATGCGGCAGGCTATCGTCCTGGGCCTGCGCCTCGTTCTTTGGCTTACATTGGTTTGGCTTGTTATGAAGCGTGTGTCGCAGGTATGCCTGAGTACAACTCTGTAAAAGGTTACTATACAGGTCTGAGTATCCCAGAACCAGCACTTAATGCAACTTACCATTACCCTACCGTAGTAAATGCAGCATACAGCTTTATGATGCAACAATTCTTCACGGTAGTTCCTTCTATTAACATTACTCAATTGTCAGGTATTGCGACATTGAGAGATAAGATAAATACAGATTATTCAAAAGAACTTCTTGCGAAAAATCCAGAAGGCGGCAAAAAAATCTTTGACGATTCAAAAGCGTATGGCGAAGCAGTAGCAAGAGCTGTTTATGAATGGTCAAAAACTGATGCTGTTGCACACGACCATCACTTAGACCCTTTCAAAGACAATGTTGGCAAGTACAAGCCAGCGGCTGTTCCTGGTGCTTGGGTTGCTACTATTCCTGGTCCTGCGAAGCCAATGTTCCCAGATTGGGGCTATGCTCGTACTTTCGCAATTGGAGAAAGTGATAAGTTGTGTAAAAAGCCAATGCCTTTTAGCGAAAAAACGAATTCTTTGTTTTATGCACAAGGCGCACAAGTAAGAGCAGCCGTAAATGAAGCAACTGCCGAAGATCGCCACATTGCCTTCTTTTGGTCAGATGATTTGATGAACCTGACTTTTAGTCCAGGACCTCGTCTAATCGCAGTTGCCAATCAGATTTATGCAAAAGAAAACTCAAACTTAGACATTGCTTTGTACGCCAACGCAAAAGTAGGTATGGCAATCAATGATGCTGCCGTAGCGTGCTGGTTTTCAAAATATACTTACAATTTGGAACGTCCAGAAAGTTACATCAAACGTGTAATTGACCCAACTTGGGAACCTATGTTGTACAATCCTTTGACGGGTGATAAAGGTTTTACTCCGCCATTCCCAGCCTATCCTTCAGGTCATTCCACGATGGCAGGTGCAGGTGCGGCTATTTTGGAAGATGTATTTGGTTCTCACTATGCTTTTACAGATTATTGTCACCAAGGTCGCAATGACTTTGAAGGTAGTGCGCCACGCAGTTACGGTTCTTTTGAAGAAATGGGACAAGAAGATGCTATTTCAAGAATCCCATTGGGTGTTCACTTTGAAATTGACTGTACAGAAGGTGTTGCACTTGGTAAAAGATGCGCTCGTAAAGTAAATGCTTTGGATTGGAAAAAATAATTTTAAGATAATTTTATTTTTTTTATAAAAAAAGTGTATTATTGCTCTTGATTGAACAATAATACACTTTTTTATTTTGAAAAATAGCCAATGAGAGTTTTCTTAGTATCATTTATTTTTTTATTATATACATTAAATCTTGATGCTCAAAGAGATAGCATTTATTTGAATGCTGACTTGATGAACGAACAAGATATTGAGAAAAACGATGGCAGCAATAATGCGAATGAACAACGTGTGGCTGTACTGAATCGTTTTGCTGAAAATACAGACAAAGCCTTTCAACCTACCTATATTATTACAAAAGAAGAAATCCGTCGTTTGGGTCATTCATCGCTGATTGATGTGCTGCGAATGTTGCCAGGAATACAAGTATCGCCTTCGGGTTCGGGCTTAATGGGCGAGCATTTTTCGTTGCATGGTTTGCTCGGAAATCGTTATATGAAGATTTTGATTGACGATGTGCCAATAAAGCCAATTGCTGCGCTTGGTATGCCTTTGGGTTATCAGTTGCCTATCAAACAAGCGGAACGCATCGAAATCATTTATGGCGCACAATTGCAGTATGGCGAAGATGCTTGCGCTGGTGTGATAAATATTGTCACAAAAGAATCCGAGCGACCTGTCAATACTACCGCTGACATCAAATTCGGCTCACAACGCTACAATGAAATCAATGTTTTTTTTGGTGGAAAATTTGGAAAAGACAAGCGTATTGTCAAATTTGACATTTATGGCAATTATACGTATTCTGACGATAGGAATATTTTTGAAGGAAATGACAGTGTTTTTTTATTAAAAAATTATGCGTTTAGCGATGGAAAAAAGCTATTGACAGACATCGCCAAGCATCCGAATCTGCAAAATCAAGGCATCTATAGCAAAGAGAATTTTGTAGGAAAATTGCCTTTTGAAAGCCGTGCTTTTGGCATAAAAATGAAATACAAAGGCTTGAATATTAATTTTGACAATCTTTATCGGAGAGATCACAGTGCGCTTGGTTTCAATACACGTGCTGTATTTTACGGCAATACTTCTGATTATATTGCAGAAAACATCACGAGAATTGCGCTGAGTTGGACCAAAAAGAAAAAACGTGTTGAACGCAACTCTTCGCTCTATGCCATTATATACAGAATGGATCCGTATTCTGCCGTAACCAATTTGCAGCCAACGATTTATAAAGACATGATTCAAGCGGAATTTGAGCAAAAAACGGCTTTTTTATGGACAAAAAAAGCACAAGAGGACATGAATAAAATGTATTTAGATACTTTTTTTACAGGAAAAAGATACCAAAATTTTGTGAACAATGAGATAGGTTTTCAGCGTTTTTCAAAACGTACTTTCTTTTCAAAAAAGGTAGTTTTGACAAGAGGGTTGTCCTTAAATATTTCACAAAGGGTTCAACATTTGAGTTTGAATAATTTCCCTATTGAAGATATTTCCTCTTTTGGATTAACAGACGATAAAATAATCGCTTACAGCAATCGTGTAAAACCTATACAAAATCCTTCAAGTGATTTATTGGGCGTTGTATCGCAATGGTCAAAATTATCTTATTTTGGAAAAAAATTAAGCACTTCAATTGCTTATATGGTTAATGCCAATACAGTTACATATATTAATTATCCAAATGATTTGAATGTTCCATTTAGTTTAGAAGCCAGCTATAGAGTTAATCCAAAACTTAAATTGAGTGCTTCTCATGCGAAAACAGTAGCGATGTTCCCTGCTTATATGGAGGATAATACTTTTATTTATAATCTATTGTCTGAAAAATCTAACAATAGAAAAATTTATCCAATATACGACTTTGAGGATATTAGAAACAACGAAAAATTTAGTAATTATAATTTTGGAATTTCTTTTTCAAGGGAAAAAATATTTAGAAAAACACCACGAAGCATTTTTTGGAATGTTAATGTCTATCATCAAGAATTATCAGATATTATTTTACCCAATACTGGGATTTTAGATCAATTCGGAATATCCAAATTAAGCACATACTTCATAAACTCCGCAGATGGCAAAATTACCCGTTATGGCATCGAAATATCAAGAATCACTAAAAGGAGCAAAGACGGCTACAGAGATGTGAGCCTTAGTATTTCTGATTTTAAAACAACGATTCCTAATTTTAGAAATGACTATCCGAGCATTATGTTGAAGTCGAGAAACTCGCTGGCGTTGTATAAAAAAATACAGGGCGTTATTGACATTATTTTATTGACAGAACCTCAAAATATTTATGCAAAAAACGATTTAAACTTAAAATACAATACTCAAATAACATTTAATTACTTGATTAACAGCAATTTAAAAGCAAATATTAGACTAACAGCCAATAACATTCGCACTGGAGTATCAGCTCCATTTTTACAAAATGACTTATTGCTCTACAATCCACAAAACAATACGGGGCAGATTTTTATTGGACTGAATTATTCATTGGAGTAACTGTAGCGGTGACTTGTAGTCGCCGAATCAAACTGTAACGGTGACTTGTAGTCGCCGAATCAAACTGTAACGGTGACTTGTAGCCGCCGAATCAAACTGTAACGGTGACTTGTAGCCGCCGAATCAAATTCGCTTGTACAACTATGAAACACTTTATTTTTATACTTTTTTTAATCATTGCAAAACCATTGCAAGCGCAAATCAGCCGTGATACCGTTTATATTTTGTCCTTGATACAAAGTGCAAATTCAGGCGATTACGAAGCTGACGATGCGCTCAAACTCGAAGAAGCACTGAGTTTGAGCAAACAAGCTGTGTATAAAACGGGCATTAAAAAATCGCTGCGTTTGTTGATTGGTTATCACCGTAGAAAAAAGCAAGTGGCAGAAGAATTGCGCTTTAGTTTTCAACTGTTGCAAATCTTAGAAAAAGAACAAAATATCAGAGAATTGTTTCAATCTTTGATTAATATTGGAAAAATTTACCATGCGGAAAGTATTGATAGTAAGGCAATTGAATATTACGAGCAAGCACAAAAACTCTTAGGCGGCGAAGCAACAGACAATCAACTCAACCTTTGGCATCGCTTGGCAGAGGCTTATTTTGGTGAAAAAAAATACGATAAAGCGATTGATTTTCACAACAATATTTTGTCCATTCATAAAAAATTTGACAATCAAAAAGGACAAATCGAAACGCTGCAAGACATTGTAAAATGTTGTGATGCCAAGCAAGATTTCAAACAATCGCTGCAATACAATACGCAAATCAAGAGTCTTATTGAGCAAAAAAACGATACTAAATATTTGGCGAGTATCTACAACAACATCGCCATCAATTTTAATCGTTTGAAAAACTATCCGAAAGCCTTAGAGTATTTTTTATATGCTGAAAAAATATTGGGCGGTTCTACGCTCAATCAAGCCGTGTTTTATACCAATCTGGGCATCGCTTATTCCAATAATAAACTGATTCCTAATGCTATTGACAACCTCAATAAAGCAAAAAATTTGACCAGCAATGAACAAGAAAAAAATAACCTAAACCAGCTCATTGCGAGCATTTATTTAAACAACAATGACACTTACAATTCGCTGATTTACAACAAATTAGCAATGGAAGGTGCTGAGAAAAACCGCAATTTTTCTTTACTCAGCGAAGCATTTTCAACGTCAGCTTTGATTCATCAAAAACTCTACGATTACGAAAAAGCATTTGATTTTTACAAAAAACATTTGGTACTCAAAGACAGTTTGTTGTTGGCAGATATTTTGCGCCAACAATCGCTTTTACAACAGCAATCTGCCCTTGAAAAAAATGAAAAAGAAATCAAATTGTTGATTTTTAACCAAGAAATCCAAGATTTAACCATCAAACAATTGGGTATCGAAAAAGAGCGTTTGTCCTTACAAACCAATCAATTGTCACTCGAAGGCAGTCAGCGTGATGCTCAAATTGCGCTACTGAAACGTGAGGAAGAAATCAAAACCGAGCGTCTTAGAAATACACAGCTCGAAGCCGAAAGTAGCCAACAACAGCTGACTTTGACACAACAACAGCTTTTAGCAGTTCAAAAAGACAAAGAAATTGCCAATTTGAACAAGATTGACCAGCAAAATCGCATTGCGCTCCTCGAACAACAAAACGAACAACAACGCAAAAAACAAGAAATTGAGCAATTGCAACAGGAAAAACAGTTTGAACAATTGGAGCGTGAGAATTTTCAAAAAAATGTTTATCGTTTTGGTTTTTTAGGCGCAGCGATTATTGGACTCTTGTTGGCGGGTTGGCTTTTTGCCCGTCGAGTCAATCAGCGTTTGAAAGCCCAAAAACTTGAAATTGAGCAAAGTAAAAAAATAATTGAGCAAGAAAAAGGAAAATCTGATGCACTTTTATTGAATATTTTGCCTAAAAAAATTGCAGATGAACTCAAAATTAGTGGTCAAGCTACGTCAAGAAAATATGAGTTGGTGAGCGTTTTATTTACCGATTTTGTCAATTTTACGAGCGTAGCAGAAAAAATGTCGCCCGAAGAACTCATCGAACAGCTCAATACTTGTTTTCAAGCCTTTGATGACATTATTGAAAACCACAATTTGGAAAAAATAAAAACCATTGGCGATGCTTATATGTGCGCAGGCGGCGTTCCAACTCCGAATAAAACAAACCCAAAAGATGCCGTCGCAGCTGCCTTGGAAATCCGTGATTTTATGAATGATTTTAATCAAAAAAGAAATAAAAAAGGTGAGCCGCCCATAGATATTCGCATTGGCGTACACAGCGGCGAAGTAATTGCTGGCGTTGTCGGCTCAAAAAAATTCGCCTACGATATTTGGGGCGATACAGTCAATACGGCGAGCCGTATGGAAAGCAATAGCGAACCGAATAAAGTGAACGTTTCGGCAACGACTTATTTTCATATCAGAGATGAATACGCTTGCCATTTTAGAGGCAATATCAACGCTAAAAACAAAGGCGAACTGGGAATGTACTTTGTTGAAAAAAGGGGAAATGTCTAATCTTTTGCAACTGTAAAAATACACTTTTTATGGTAGAAAATACTTTTATAAAATATTTTTAAACTAAATAATAAACCACAATTGGTATGAAAAAAACACTCTCTATTCTTTTGACAATCAGCTTTTTAGCGAATATTTCTGCACAAGTTGATTTCTATTCAGTGAACAAAAAAAACAGCAATTATCGTTTTACGGAAGCAAAACAAATTGCTGGAACGAATGTAAAAAACCAAGGCTCGACAGGAACTTGTTGGAGTTTTTCGATGCAGTCTTTCCTTGAATCGGAAATCATGCGCAACCGCAAAACAAATGCGATTGAAAAGCCTTTGGATTTTGCTGAAATGTGGACTGCCCGCAACGCTTATTTTGACAAAGCAGTAAAATATGTGCGTATGCAAGGCAAAACGAATTTTGGGCAAGGCGGCGAGCCGCACGATGTGATTTCGATGAGCAAAAAATATGGAATCGTGCCACAAGATGTTTATACAGCTTTGGCAAAAGACCAAAAAAAGTACGACCACAACGAGATTGAAGCTGTTTTGAAAGCCTATTGCGATGCTTTAGTGAAGCACGTAACCGATGGGAAACCTCTTTCTCGCAACTGGCAAGCTGGCATTGATGGCATTTTAGATGCATATATGGGCGCAAAACCAAACGAATTTGAAGTTGATGGCAAAAAATATACACCTAAAACTTATTCTGCAAGTTTGGGTATTGATTTGAACGATTACATAGAAGTGTCTTCGTTCACCCATCATCCTTATTACTCGCAATTTGTGATTGAAATTCCAGACAACTGGTCGGACGATATGGTTTATAATGTTCCTTTGACGGATTTAGAAACAATTGCAGACAATGCTTTGGCTAATAATTATGGTTTGGAATGGGCTTCAGATGTGAGCGAAAAATATTTTTCTTTTAAAAATGGTTTGGCTATTTTGACAGAAAAAAATTGGGCGGACATGACGCAACCTGAGAAAGATTCTACATTTTTGAATCCTGTAAAACAAATGACAGCGATTACGCCCGAATTTCGTCAAGAAGCGTTTGACAATCAAACAACGCAAGACGACCACGGTATGCACATCGTAGGTTCGGCAAAAGACCAATTGGGACAAAAATACTATTTGGTCAAAAACTCTTGGGGAACAGAAGGCAACGAAATGGGCGGTTATTTTTATGTTTCAAAAGCTTATTTCTTGTATAAAACCACAGGAATTATGGTCAATAAAAAGGCAGTTCCTAAGGAAATTGCTAAGAAAATGGGGATTATTTAAATGAAAGTAATTTAGCTTGGATTCTTAGCAACTACGCAGGATTGGAACACTGATTGGACTGATTTTTAGGATTTTTTAGGGTTTTTCTTGAAAAATTATGAAAATCAATCCAATCAGTGTTTTTTTTGTGGTATATTTTTTTTGAATGAAAAAAATATTAATTATTTCTTGTAAGAAACTGTCACGTTTTATTATTTATTTATCTATATATAAATAAATAAAACATTTTGAACGATAAACGTTATCTTTGTGGATAATCTCTAAATGCTTTCTCCATGCAAAAAATTACCTGTATTTTCTTGTTACTTTTCTCCGCATTGTATGCCCATGCGCAATGCAATCATTCACCAGGCACAATGCCCAAAGACACTGTTTTGGTTTGTGTGCCTTACGATACGGTCACTTTCAAAAACAACAATAATCAAGTGCTTTTACCCACTGATGCACTGATGTACGTTGTCCATAACGCTCCGAATACAACACTCGGAACAGCATTTGGGACGAGTTTGACAGGCTTTTTTAATCTCACTTCTTATGGTTTAGATACTTGCCAATTGTATTATGCTTCGGCAGTGGTTGGGAAAAAGCTACCCAATGGCTTAGTGGATTTGACAGATCCTTGCTTGAAAGTAGCCCAAGGAACACCTTTTTTTAGAAAAAATAACGCTCCTTCCATCCTTGTCAGTGTTACCACCGTAGCCGCATGTCCGCCTTTGGTGGTTTGTGGGAGTTCGGGTTCTATTGAGGCGTGTCCGCCTATAAATCCTGTTATTATATTTCCTCC
>JAYWHK010000050.1:0-13320 GCA_043777755.1 Saprospiraceae bacterium | reverse complement strand
ATTGTGTTTACCATCTTTTTTTCTTGAAATCCAAAAGTACGTATTCACAATCACTTTTTTATAATTTTAACATTTTCTACAATTTCAGGTTACTCCCGCATTGGTTTAACGTATTTCATAATATCTATATCGTTGTTAATAAGCGAATTAACTTCAATATTAGAAGGCATTGGCTGCGCTTTTAAGTATGGAAAACTTTGTAAAAGCTCCATGATAAATGCCACTTTATGGTCTTGAATGTCTAATAAAAATCTCATTTTAAATCTATTTTTTTACAAAAATAATGGTTTTCTCATAAATTTACAAATAATAAAATTTCTTTATTTTAAAATTTTACAAAAATGAACTTAACAAATCTTATCACAGGTGCAACAGGATTGATACATTTCATTGCAGCTATTTTAGCGATGATTTCGGGAATGTATATTCTTTTGACTAAAAAAGGAACGCAACGACATAAAAAAATTGGTTATTTCTATGTCATTTCAATGTTGGTATTGAACATTACAGCTTTTATGATTTACCGTTTGTATGGAAAATTCGGTATTTTTCATGGATTCGCTATTTGGAGTTTAGGAACTTTGATTGCTGGAATGTACCCTGTTTTGCGTCGAACAAACCCAAATTACATCATGCAACATTTTCGTTTTATGTATTGGAGCGTCATTGGTTTGTACTGCGCTTTTGCCGCAGAAACCTTAGTTCGTTTGCCAAAAATTATCTTTACCGCCGATGGAAAACCAATGTATATTTTTTATAAATTGGTCGGTGTTGCTACCTTTGCAGTGATGGCAATTGGTGTTTTCTTTTTTATTAAAAATAGAGAAAAATGGGCGAAAGAGTTTGGTGAAAAGTAAATCTTATCCTCAATTAGCTACTGTTCGTCGATTCTACAGTCTTCTAATTTGCCAACAGGCAACGCTTGTCGCATTGCGCCCGTCTTAAAAATATAAACCGTTTTTTAAGATGAAAAAATTACTTTTATTTGTACTTCCGTTCTTTCTTTTTCAAGTTAAAAATCAAGCGCAAAACAAAAATATTGCCTTGACAAAAAACTTAGAAAAACTTTCCAATCCATCGAAATTCGTTGGATTTAGTGTCGCTGTCGTCAGTAAAGACAGTGTTTTGTATCAAAACGCCTTTGGTTTTGCTGACAAGGAAAATAAAATGCCCTACACTACCCAAACCGTGCAAAACATTGCATCTGTTAGTAAAACTTTTATTGGCGTTTGCTTGATGAAAGCCATCGAATTGGGTTATTTTGATTTAGAAACCAACATCAACGATGTGCTGCCTTTTCATGTTATCAATCCTCATTTCCCTAAAGAAAACATCAAAATAAAACACTTGGTGACACACACTTCCAGCATACGAGATAGAGAAGAAGTTTATTCCAAATCTTTCACTCTTACACCTTTTTCAAATATACAAAGTCCTCTTTATCAGAATTTTAAGAAAAAAGCAACAATCGAAAATAGAACAGATACAACACTTTCTACATTTTTAAAATCCTATTTTGACAAAAAAGAAAAATACTACAGTAAGAAAAATTTTATCAAAAGTACCGTTGGCGAAACGTATGAATACTCCAATATTGGAGCAGCACTCGCCGCTTATTTGATAGAGGTAAAAGCCAATATTTCTTTTGCTGATTTTTCTCAAAAACATATATTTTTGCCTCTAAAAATGAATGAAACATCTTGGTTTTTGAATACAACTATTGCAAAAAAACATTCAAAAAACTACAATTTTGAAGGCGTTGCTTATCCTTTGTATTCAGGAATCACTTATCCTGATGGCGGTTTGAGAACGTCTTGTTCCGATTTGTCAAAATATCTTTTAGAAATGATAAAAGGTTACAATGGTCAATCTGATTTATTGAAAAAACAAAGTTTTGAATTGCTTTTTGCAAAACAATTTTCAGAAAACAATCTGCCTAAAAATAATTCTAAAAAAGAACCCAATAGTGGCGTTTTTTGGCGTTACAAAACCAATGGAATGATAGGTCACACGGGCGGAGATTTGGGCGCAACAACTTTTATGTTTTTTGAACCTAAAACCAGTATTGGCAAAATCTTCATTGCCAATACTGAAATAGACAGCCCCGAACAACCACAACCTGACGAAGCGATGCTCAAGCAATTTGTAGCGATTTGGAAAGCCATGGACGATTTGACTCAATAACAAAGGTTTTTAGGATTACAATTAATTTTTAATTATAAATTGAGTAATTTTTTTACTCAATTTATACCTTTTTTTCATATAAGACTTGAAATTGATTGTACAAGTGCTTACCTTTGCAGCGAAATTATAAATAAAAGAAATGTGATTGATTATTAATTTTTATAAAAAACTGATAATCAAACAATTACATTTTTTAATACTGTAAATACTTTTAAAATAATAAAAACTATGTCAACATTAAAGTACAAAGTTAAAGATATTAACTTGGCTGATTGGGGTCGTAAAGAAATTGAATTAGCAGAAGCTGAAATGCCTGGTTTGATGTCTTTGCGCACAGAATTTGGTGCAACGAAGCCTTTGAAAGGCGCACGCATCGCTGGTTGTTTGCACATGACAATTCAAACGGCGGTTTTAATCGAAACTTTAATTGAGTTAGGCGCAGAAGTGTCTTGGTCTTCTTGTAACATTTTCTCTACTCAAGACCACGCAGCAGCGGCTATCGCAGCAGTTGGTATTCCTGTTTTTGCTTGGAAAGGCATGAACGCTGAGGAATTTGATTGGTGTATTGAGCAAACAGTTCATGCTTTTGAAGGTGGAAAACCTTTGAATATGATTTTGGACGACGGTGGTGACTTGACTAACTTAGTTTTGGATCATCATCCAGAATTGGTGAAGGGCATCGGTGGTATTTCTGAAGAAACAACTACGGGCGTTCACCGCTTGTACGAGCGTCAGAAAAACGGAACATTGCCTTTACCTGCAATCAACATCAATGACTCTGTAACAAAATCAAAATTCGACAACAAATACGGTTGTAAAGAATCTTTGGTTGATGCGATTCGTCGTGCTACAGACATTATGATGGCTGGAAAAGTAGCAGTTGTAGCGGGTTATGGTGACGTAGGAAAAGGCTCTGCGGCTTCTTTGGCTGGTGCAGGTTGCCGTGTAATCGTTACTGAAATTGACCCAATTTGTGCGCTTCAAGCGGCAATGGACGGTTTCCAAGTATTGAAAATGGAAAATGCAATTCCACAAGCAGGTATCATCGTTACTGCAACAGGTAACGTAGATATTGTTGCTGAGAAGCATTTCCGTTTGATGAAAGACAAAGCGATTGTTTGTAACATTGGTCACTTTGACAATGAAATCGACATGGCTTGGTTGAATGGTGCTTATGGCGATACGAAAATCGAAATCAAACCACAAGTTGATAAATACACAATTGATGGTAAAGATATTTTGGTATTGGCAGAAGGTCGTTTGGTGAATTTAGGTTGTGCTACGGGACACCCATCATTCGTAATGTCAAACTCTTTCACGAATCAAGTATTGGCGCAATTGGAACTTTGGGAAAATGGTAAAAACTATGAAAACAAAGTTTATATGTTGCCAAAACACTTAGATGAAAAAGTTGCTTATTTGCACTTGGCTAAAATCGGTGTAGAATTGGAAGAATTGAACACAGCACAAGCTGATTATATCGGTGTTCCAAAAGCTGGTCCATTCAAACCAGAGTACTACCGTTATTAGTGGATATACACAACGGATATTGGTTATTAGATATTAAAGATATTGCAAACGCTTGGTGTGTTCAATGTTTTACATAAATTTAAAATCCCAAAACCACTTTCCGACGTGTATATTTATCAAGAATAAAACAAAAACGCCTAATTTTGATTGCTCAAAATTAGGCGTTTTTGTTTATTTATTAAGAAAAATTCACTTCAAATCTGTGATTAAAACACAAAGTCAGCATCACGATTCGTGAAATTCGTTTAATTTGTTAAAAATTCGTGATTAAAAATTCGCAATTAAAACACAAAGTCAGCGTCACGATTCGTGAAATTCGTTTAATTCGTTAAAATTTGTGATTAAAAATTCGCAATTAAAAAAACTTTTTCACTATTTCCAATAACGCTTTTGGCTGCTCTGCGTGAACCCAATGCCCAGCATTTGCTATAGTTTCTAAAGTTGAATTTGGAAAAAATTGTTTTAATGTGGGAATGTCACTGTCTAAAATATAATCTGATTTATCACCTCTTATAAAAATAGTTTCTCCTTCATAAATTGAAGACGTATCAATATTTCCAAGGATTTTATCATAATTTTTTACAATCTCAGAAAGGTTCATTTTCCATTCATATTTGCCTGTTTGTTCGTCGTGCGCCAAATTTTTTAATAAAAACTGCCTTGTTCCAAACTCAGGAATGTTACCCATCATTTGACTTTCGGCATCTTTTCTATCTTTTAAGGTCAGTAAATCAATACTTTGCAAGGTTTCGATGATGATTTCGTGACCACCTTTATATGCTTTTGGCGCAATGTCAATCACGGCTAATTTTTCCACCATATCAGGATAATTCAATGCAAATTGCATGACCGTTTTTCCACCCATTGAGTGTCCCATCAAGTGCGCTTTGTACATTCCATTGTCTTGCATAAAAAAATACAAATCATCTGCAAGTAGCTGATAATCAATTCCTTCTGCGTGAGGAGAACGCCCGTGATTCCGTTGGTCAATGATATATACAGTAAAATATTCAGCCAATTGTTTTGCAATCGTCTGCCAATTGTCCAATGTCCCAAACAAACCATGAACAATAATTATTGGGTCGCCTTGACCAAAATCTTTATAATTTAACTGCATTTTTAACCTTTAAAATCCTTAATTCCTATAAAAATCGTTGTTCACTATTCGTTTTGTTCACTATGCACTGTTAGTTGTTCACTGTATTTATTGTTACCAACCATCTCCGTCCAACATATTGCCCAAGCCGCCCAATACACTACCTTCTTCTTTGCGACCAGCAGGGCCAGCATATTGCAGTACACGACTCGCCAAACGGCTAATTGGCAAACTTTGAATCCATACTTTTCCTGGCCCACGAAGTGTTGCATAGAACAAACCTTCGCCTCCAAAAATTACATTTTTCACGCCTTTTACAAACTCAATATCATAATCAACATTGCGTGTAAAAGCGACAATACAGCCCGTATCTATCTTCAAAACTTCGCCAACTTGCAGCGTTTTTTCCATGACATAACCGCCAGCATGAACAAATGCCATACCATCGCCTTCTAACTTTTGCATGATAAAACCTTCTCCACCAAAAAGTCCAGTACCTAATTTGCGCTGAAATTCAATACCAATACTGACACCTTTTGCAGCTGCCAAAAAAGAATCTTTTTGACAAACGATTTTTCCACCCAATTGTAATAAATCCATCGGAATAATTTTTCCAGGATAAGGCGAAGCAAAACTAACGTGCTGTTTTCCAGCTCCTCGATTTGTAAAAGCGGTCATAAAAAGGCTTTCGCCTGTCAAAAGGCGTTTTCCAGCAGAAAATAATTTGCCCATCATGCCGCCACCGCCGCTATTCTGTGAGCCGTCGCCAAAAATAGTTTCCATTTGAATACCACTGTCCATCATCATAAAACTACCAGATTCTGCAACAGCTGTTTCGTTAGGGTCAAGTTCAATCTCGACACATTGCATTTCTTCACCAAAAATGCGATAATCAATTTCGTGGTTATTTCTTATCATTTTTTTATTAAAAAATTAAATTTTGTATTTTTTTCTTTACGGAAAAATCCCGTATTCCATTTTTAAACCTATTTTTTATAAAAATCGTTTCATCAGATGTTTGTTTTTCGGTAGAAGTTAGTTTTTTAGCGACGAAAAGTACTTGTTTTCAAACAAAAATCATAAACGTATCTGTACTTAAATTCATTTCTACTACTTTCTCGATTATTTACTTGAATCGCAATAAAATGATCTTTTATAGTTTGAATAAGCGACAATCTCGCTTCTTTCCTTTGAGGATTATTAATTCCATAGCGCAGCAAAAATAACTTTGCTTTATCAGATAAGATCTTGTTTTTGCGCTCTAAATCTTCCATAACACACAATCCACCATCAAAAGCATCAAAATAAAAGCACGTTTCAAAGCGATAATGTACATGGTCAGGTTTTAAAGTATCTTGAAAAGCACCCTTGTTTGCTTCTGTATTACAAACATTACAACAGTAAAATAAATTATCCCAATCATACGCTAAGAGAGGAAATGAGTCTTTTGGAAAATAATGTTCGATTTGCTCAGTGGACTCTGTGCCAACAGGAAAGCCATCACAAAAGCTGCAATGATTATTCGTCAGTATTGCCAACTGGAATCTGATTTCCTTGTAAAGTCCTTTTTGTCTTTCAAAAGAAAATTTTTTTGTTTTGTTAGCAACTTCCCTGCCCCATTCCAAATAATTTTCTTTCAAAACAGCTAAAGATGGCAATTTTGAAATTGGTGGTTTAGTTATTTGATCCATTTAAATAGTTTTTACCTGTAATACTTTCTAATCGAAATAGTTTTGAACTTATAATAGTGAGAACTTCATCTCCTTCTTGTGCTAATTTTTTGACTAATCCTTTGAATTCGTTTTCATTCGAGAAGTTTTCTGAGGCAATCTCTGCATCAATTTCATTAAATCGTTCAATATTTTTCACAGTTTCAATACCAAACATATTTTTTGCATTTAAAA
This sequence comes from Saprospiraceae bacterium, assembly GCA_043777755.1. Lineage (GTDB taxonomy): Bacteria > Bacteroidota > Bacteroidia > Chitinophagales > Saprospiraceae > CANHEE01. The sequence goes on along the minus strand of JAYWHK010000050.1, from coordinate 6,606 downwards.
TGTATTTCAAAACGTAGGAAATAGAAAAGCCCGTTTCCGACATTAAGGTTTCAATCAACTGACTTTTTCCGTTATTATTTTCCAGCCTATATATTTTAGCATTATCTATTGAGTTGATAATAAAAGGAGAATGTGTTGTTATAAAAACCTGAGCATTAGGAAAAAGCCTTTTCACCAAAGGTAAAATTTTGTACTGCCATGTAGGATGTAAGTGAACTTCTATTTCATCTAAAAACAAAATAATATTTTGTTCTGTAACAGGAATTGCTTTATCCTCCCATGCAATTTCATCTAAGCGCATCAATAAATCACCTAACCAACTCATTATAGAACGCAGTCCATCAGGTAATATATCAAATTCTAAGAATTTATCTTGATAAAAAACGCCCACTTGCCATGGATTTGTCTCTATTTTGATACAATATTCGTGGTCTGTTAATTCATTGATACTGTCAATTAAATTATTAAGGGTCTTTCTATATTTCTCAGCAATGTCTTTGTTTCCATGAATTTCTTCAATTGCTGCTTTTGAATAACGAGAACGAATCCAAGCAGACAATCCAAATTGATTGTCTGGTTCTTTTACAAAAGTTAAGGCATTGCGAAGAGGATTAAACTTCTGATTGTCCTCCATTTTAAGATTTTCACTTCTTATATAACGATAGCCAGAATAAGCAAAAGCCGCAAAACTTACTTTTTGGTTGTTCGTATTTTCCCCTGTACTTAGCCGTCTATAGCTATCTATAAGGTAGTCAAAATACGCATAATCGTCCAATTTATTATGGTCATAATCTAAAATACTGGTTTCAGTGTGTAGATTCTTACAATTCTTACAGCCATAAAGAGAGAGAGACTTGTAAATTTGCTTTGTTGTATTTCCTAATACAATATCTACATTGCTTTTTCTACTTTTATCAATTATCTTATCTGACTCTGATATCCCTTCCTCAAAAAAATAAAATCGCTTATGCAAATTATTCCCACTATACGCCTTATGTTCGTCTGGTTCACTGTAATTATCAAAGATACTTGCCAATGAATGTAGAATTGTGGTTTTTCCAGTACCATTTGCTCCTGTAAAAATATGAATATCAGGATGCCCTTTTTTCACATGAAAAGAGAAAAGCTGTTCTTGATAGGGTCCCACATTATTTAAAGTGAGTTGTTTTATCTTTATCATAGTCTAAAAATTATATTACTAAAAGGAATATCAAAGATAAATAAAATTTGACAAAAAAAAATTTCTTTCTCAAAAAAATCTAAAAATGTGTCCAACCTTGCGCCGTAATCGGAACAATTTTTCCACCATTGGTATGTAAAGTGACACCATCTTTGGCATCAACAATTTCTCCAGCAATGTAAATATCAGGCAAATACTTTACTTTTTCGAGGTCGTTTGGTGAAATTGTAAAGAGCAATTCGTAATCTTCGCCACCACTCATTGCACAGGAAAGCGGGTCCATTTGAAATTTTAAGGCTTGCATCTTAGCGTCAGGATTCATAGGAATCCCCGTTTCTTCCAAAAATGCACCAACACCAGATTGCTTACAAATATGAAACAACTCGGAAGCCAATCCGTCCGAAATATCAATCATAGACGTTGGAACAAGTTTGTTTTTCCCAAATAAATCAATCATTTCTCGACGAGCTTCGGGTTTCAAAATACGCTCAATAAGGTAAGTTTGTTTGTCCAAATCAGGTTGAATATCAGGATGTTGTTGCCAAATTTGCTTTTCTCTTTCTAAAATCTGCAAACCCAAATAAGCAGCACCCAAATCACCCGTAATACAAATCAAATCACCAACTTTTGCTCCATTTCGATAGACGATTTTCTCTTTTTCGGCTTGTCCAATAGCCGTCACACTAATCACCAAACCGCTACGAGAAGTGGTCGTATCGCCACCAATCAGATCAATATTGTAGCGTTCACACGCCAAATAAATACCTTCATAAATCTCCTCGACAGCTTCCACAGGAAAGCGATTTGATAGCGCAATAGAAACTGTAATTTGTGTTGGCTGCGCATTCATGGCATAAATATCTGAAAGATTGACAATGACTGCTTTATAACCCAAATGCTTCAACGGTGTATAAGCCAAATCAAAATGTATGCCTTCTAGCAATAAATCCGTACTTACAACTGTCTGTAAATCAGATAATTGTAAAACAGCTGCATCATCGCCAACGCTTTTGATGGTTGATGAATGGCGGGTAATATTTTGAGCTGTCAAACGCTCAATAAGTCCAAATTCTCCAATGGATTGAATTTCCGTACGTTGCATAGTCGTGTCTTAGTATTTAATTTTCTATAAGATTCGCCGCAAAGATAAGAAAAATACTAAATTTTCTTAACATTTTCATTACTACATTTTAACCATTGTTTAAACATCAATACCTTGCAAAATTGTAGAAATGCCCTTAACTTTGCATTATTATTTTAACAATTATAAAAATTATAAAAATATAAATATGAAAAAGGTATTAATTTTAATCGCATTATTTGCTTCTTTATCAACTTTGGTCGTTGCTCAAAATGCTACAGAAACCATTAAAAAAGCGAAAACAAGCAAAAAAGCTAAAAAACACACCACAAGTGCAAAAACAACAGTGATGACACCTTCTGTTGTAGAAGCAAAATCAGTTACACCATCAGCTAAAGGTGCAATGGCGACTTTTGAAAAAGTAGAAATGGATTATGGTAAAATCAAACAAGGTAGCGAACCATTGCGTGTATTTTCTTTCAAAAATACAGGTTCTGAGCCATTGATTATTTCTGGTGCGCAAGGAAGTTGTGGCTGTACTGTTCCAACTTATCCAAAAGAGCCAATTATGCCAGGACAAAGCTCAAAAATCGAAGTTCGTTACGACACACAACGTGTAGGGCCTTTTACAAAGTCAGTTACTTTGACAACTAACGAGGCGAATCCTACCCGTGTTTTGACCATCAAAGGAGATGTAGAAGCTGGTGCAACACAAACACCAGTAGCTACCGATGTTCAAAATCACTAAAATATAAATACTTGTAAATCAATTACATACATCAATAAAAAAAGCCGTTATCATTTGATAGCGGCTTTTTTTATTGATGTATGTAGATTTTTTCAATCAAGATAATGTAGGATTTCTTCTTCATTGAGGTCAAGTAGATTTGCGATAGCGGATATCGTGTAACCTTTTGCAAGCATTTTTTTTATACTGATTTCGATACCTTGCTCGATGCCTTGTTCAATACCTTTTGCGACGCCTTGCTCGATACCTTGTTCAATACCTTTTGCAACGCCTTGCTCGATACCTTGCTCAATACCTTTTGCAACGCCTTGTTCGATACCTTGCTCTACGCCAAGGTTAAGCCCTTTTTGGAACAATGGATCATTTTCTTCCTTTATATACAATGCAATACTCTCCATAATTTTTTCTATTAAGTGGTACAAAGTTACGTAAATTTGATAATATGCGCAACTGTTGAAAACATTTTTGTTGCTGCAATTGCGTTTTTGAATTATTTTTGATGCTTTTTATAATCGTTTCAACAACTTTATCCGTATTTTCGTTGCCGAAGTCGCCTAAAATTGAAAAAATAATTTCTTCAGGAATATTTGATTTCAGAAAATGCTGATACGATACTTCTCGAATGTTCACAACATCAAAAGTAAAGTAAAGCCGTTCTTCCCTAATTTCATTTTGAAAATTATTGGGTACTTCCCCTATAAAAATGACGTATTGAAGAATCCGTAAGTCAGGATAAATCATCCGTAACATAAGGTAATATTCCAACATTCTAAGACGCATTTTAGCATCTTTCACCAACTGAAACTCTATGTGTAGGATAAAACGAATGTCATCTTCATCTGTTACAACTTTCAAAAAATCAGCTTCCCGTTCTTTGGTATGTTGTAATTTTGTTGGAATGTCTTCTTGTTTTACCATCTTGATATTCAATACATTATCAATCAAACTTGGCATCACCGCTTTGAAATTTTCTTTGATAATTTTGTCGTATTGATTTACCTGTTTGTATGTTTGTTTTCTCTTTTTTGTTTTCATCGTCAAAAATAAAAATTAATTCTTTTATTTTCTATTTTTTAATAAAAAAACAAGGGAAATATTTACTTTTGCTGTCTAAAAAAATATTTTTTCTATAAAAAATTATACTATATATGTATCCACATCTTCTTCGCCCATTAGACTTGGGTTTTACCACTTTAAAAAATCGTGTTTTGATGGGTTCTATGCACACGGGACTCGAAGGCGAAAAAAATGGCTTTGAAAAATTAGCTGCCTTCTATTCAGAGCGTGCCAAAGGAGGCGTTGGACTTATCGTAACGGGAGGTGTCGCACCCAACTGGAGAGGTTGGACTTATCCTTTTTCAACAAAATTAACGAACCAAAGCGAAGTGAAAAAACACCGCATCGTGACCCAAGCTGTTCACCAAGAGGGCGGTAAAATCTGTATGCAAATCCTTCATACAGGTCGTTACAATTATACACCCTATGGAGCTGTTGCTCCGTCAGCGATTCAGTCACCGATTAGCAAATTCAAACCTTGGGCGTTGAGTTCTTGGGGTGTCGAAAACACCATCAAAGATTTTGTAGGCTGTGCAGCTTTAGCACAAGAAGCAGGTTACGATGGTGTCGAAATCATGGGTTCTGAAGGCTACCTTATCAATCAATTTCTTTGCCAACGAACCAATCATCGTACAGACGAATGGGGCGGCTCGTATGAGAATCGCATGAAATTTCCTGTAGAAATCGTCAGAAGAACAAGGGCAAAAGTTGGCAAAAACTTCATCATTATTTACCGTCTTTCCATGTTGGATTTGGTGGAAGGTGGAAGTACTTGGGAAGAGGTCGTTCAATTGGCAAAAGCTATAGAAAAAGCTGGCGCAACAATCATCAATACAGGAATCGGTTGGCATGAAGCTCGAGTCCCGACAATTGCGACAAGTGTTCCCCGTGGTGCATTTTCTTGGGTAACAAAACGCTTGATGGGCGAGGTTTCGATTCCATTAATTACAACAAATCGTATCAATATGCCCGAAGTTGGCGAGCAAATCATTGCTGACCGACACGCTGATATGGTTTCGATGGCACGACCTTTTTTAGCTGATGCTAATTTTGTAAAAAAAGCAATGGAAGGTCGTCGTGATGAAATCAATACTTGCATTGCTTGTAATCAGGCTTGCTTAGACCATACTTTTACTAAAAAAACAGCTTCTTGTTTGGTTAATCCAAGAGCTTGTAACGAATTGAATTTCAGTATTTTACCAAAAAATAATAAGAAAAAAATTGCCATTGTTGGCGCAGGCCCTTCTGGATTGGCTTGTGCAACGACTGCTGCACAATGCGGACACGAAGTGCATCTTTTTGATGCTAAAAGCGAAATTGGTGGTCAATTCAACATGGCAAAAGTGATTCCTGGAAAAGAAGAATTTCATGAAACGATTCGATATTACAACAAGATGATTCAAGTACATGGCGTTCATCTGCATTTGAACCAAAAGATTTCAAGTAATGATTTGACGGGTTTTGACGAAGTAGTGGTGTCCACAGGTATTGAAGGTAGAGCCGCAGGTATTGAAGGAGAAAACCACCCCAAAGTACTAAGTTATACAGACGTTTTATTGCACAAAAAACCTGTTGGACAAACAGTTGCTATCATTGGTGCTGGCGGAATAGGTTTCGATGTCGCAGAATTTTTATCACATCAAGGTACTTCTCCGTCGCAAGATATTCCTTTATTTATGAAAGAATGGGGTGTAGATATGACACATTCTGTTGCTGGTGCAACGCAAAAGCCACAGCCTGAAAAATCACCTCGAGAGATTGTTTTATTGCAACGTTCCGCTGGAAAAATTGGTGCAAAATTGGGTAAAACTACTGGTTGGATTCATCGTAGTAGTTTGAAAATGAAAAAAGTAAAAATGATTGCAGATGTCACTTACGAAAAAATTGACGATGCTGGTCTTCATGTCAAAATCGCTGGCGAAGCCATGATTTTTGCGGTTGATAACGTTATCATTTGTGCTGGTCAAAATTCAAACAACACTTTATACAATGAATTGAAAGACAAAGGCTTACCGTGTCATATCATTGGTGGTGCGCTCAAAGCTGGCGAAATTGATGCCAAACGTGCCATCGAAGAAGGTGTAAAATTAGCGATTGGATTTTAGTGTTAAAATTCCGTAGCGTTGGTATTTCGTAGCGTTGGCGTTAACGTCAACGCTACGAAATACGCACAATCCGTAGCGTTGGCATTAATGCCAACGCTACGGATTGTGTAGTGCTACGGAATTTTAACGCTACATAATACCAACCCAAATAACTGATAATTAATTAATTACGTGAAAAATGAATTTTAAAATTCGCCCAATTCGTCCTTCTGACAATATTGAAATTGCTGAAATTATCCGCAATACTTTAATGGAATTTGGGGCAGCAAAAAAAGGCACAATGTATTACGATCCCAGTGTTTTTAGTACTTTTGAGCATTTTCAAAAAGAAAAATGTGCTTATTTTGTTGTAGAAAAAAATGAAAAAATAATTGGTGGTGGTGGTGTTTTCAAAACCGAAGGTTTGCCCGAAGGCATCGTCGAGTTAGCTCGAATG
>JAYWHK010000049.1:0-13410 GCA_043777755.1 Saprospiraceae bacterium | reverse complement strand
ATCCAATTAAATGAGAAATTTGTGACAATATTAGAACAACATTATGCTCAGTTTTGTCAAAACATATTAGAAAATAAAAGTTTTGTCACGTAGAGTGATATTTTTCTTCTTTTTTACAAGTAAAAATGCTTTTTTTCTTACTTTTACAAAAAAATTAAATCAATCAAAATGAATAAAATGAACAAAAAATACTTTCCTAACTTTTATTCTCAACTTTCTATTTTCATTTTCCTTCTTTTTACGTTCTCGATGTCCGCACAAAACGAAGGGAAAATCTATGAAAGTCTTTCTTTTTTTAGTAAAATACTACAAAAAGAAGCGAGGTATTCAATTTATTTGCCAGCAGGTTATGACGAAAGCCAACGTAAATATCCTGTGGTGTATTTGTTGCATGGTTACAGTGGTAACGAAACGGATTGGATTCATTCGGGCGAAACACCTACTCGGGCAGACGCTGCGATTGCGACTGGTCAAATTCCTCCAATGATTATCGTAATGCCTGATGCGCAAAACTCTTGGTACATCAATTCGCCAGCGGGCGCAGGAAATTATGAAGATTTTTTTATAAAAGAATTAATTCCTCGTATGGATTCAACGTACCGTACTCGGGCAAAAAAAGATGGACGTGCTTTGGCTGGACTTTCAATGGGCGGACACGGTTCGTTTTTGTATGCCATGAAACACCACGAAATGTTTGGTGCTTGCGCTGTTCTATCAGGTTCTTTTTGGCCTGACGATTATTTTGAAGAACGAAAAGATATGGTTGGAAAGTTTTTTGAGCCTATTTATGGCAAAGATTTTAAAAATTCAGCTGCTTGGAAAAATAACAATCCTTTTTATTTTTTAGAAAAAGAAAAAATTAACGATTACAACAGCGTAAAGGTTTATTTTGATTGTGGTGACGATGATTTTGTAATGAATGGTCAAACGCAACTTGACCAACACCTCCGAAAGCTAAAAATCAACCACGAACTCCGCATCAGAGATGGCGTTCACAATTGGAAATTTTGGCGTGAAGGTTTAATTCCTGCACTACAATTTTGTGGCGAGGTTTTTCACCATTGATAAAAAATAAAAAACGACATTGCCACTATTGATGCAATGTCGTTTTTTATTTATAAATAATTGATTTTCAATTTGTTTAAAAAAAAATTACTCTTTTACCACATAATTGATATTCGGCATAGAGCCTTCTTCAACTTTTCTAAAAGTAATTTCTTCCACTTCTTTACCCGACTTCAACTGCAAAGTGTAATCTCCTTTTGGAAAAAGTGTTGCATTAAGCGAAAGAACATTAGCTCCTTTAACCAAATCAATGCTATTTTTTTGCATAATTTTTTTGTCCTTATCCAAAATCGCATAAGCAAACGGAGCGTCAATCGCTGCACGAACCGTAACAGCAATTTTAGAGTCTGTTGTCAAACTTGACATCGCAGTGATGATAAAATTGTTTTCAATATTGCGCTTTACCATGAAAGTTGGTGTGTAAGCAGCAATTTTTTTTGAATCAACGTAAGAAATTCTGTAAAAGACCTTATCTTCACCAGTCGAAATATCTAAAAAGCGGTATTTTTGCAAAGTATTACTTGTACCTGCGCCTTTTATATCGCCAACAGTAGTAAATTGAAGCCCATTTAGTGATTTTTCAATCACAAATTGTTCATTGTCTTTTTCTTCGGAAGTATTCCAAGAGATGATGTTGCCAATATTGGTTTCTTTTACTTCAACTGCTTTTGAAAAAATACAAGTTGCTTGTGTAAATTGCACCAAGAATGCAACCAAAACGAAAGTAATTAGGTTACGCATTGTGTAAAATTTTTAGAATTGTAAAATTATTATTGTAATGGTAAGTTTTCGCTAACATTATTAAATCCAAGAATTATGCCAAATCTTAAAAAGAGTTTTGTGGTACTATGTCACATTTTTATCAGTACATTGTTGTTCGGACAAACGGTTATCAACTCCGTTTATGACATCAAAAAACAAGCCATTGGAAAAAAGGCAATGGTCGTTTCTGCACATCCTTTAGCATCAAAAATTGGTGCAAAAATCATAAAAAATGGTGGAAACGCTGTTGATGCAGCTATTGCTGTCCAATTTGCACTTGCAGTTGTTTATCCTCAGGCTGGCAATATTGGCGGCGGTGGTTTTATGGTCTATCGTGGCAAAAATGGCGATGTTGCAACCTTAGATTATCGAGAAATGGCCCCATCTTCTTCGTCACGAAATATGTATTTAGACAAAAATGGTAACGTCATCGAAGGACTTAGTCTAAATGGTCATTTGGCGGCTGGCGTTCCTGGTTCTGTGGACGGAATGTACGAGTCATTTTTGAAATATAGCAAACTTAAAAACTGGAAAAAACTCGTTCAGCCAGCTTGTAAACTGGCAAAAAAAGGCTTTAAAATCACCAAACAAGAAGCTGATAATCTGAATGATTTGAAAAAAGAATTTATCAAATACAATACTTCTACGCCTGTTTTTGTCAAAGAGGAAGCATGGGAAATTGGCGATATTTTGGTACAAAAAGATTTGGCAAATACTTTAAAAGAAATAAAAAATAAAGGCAAAGCTGGTTTTTATCAAGGCAAAGTAGCGGATTTGATAGTTGCCGAAATGAAAAAAGGCAACGGAATCATCACACACGAAGACTTGAAAAACTACCGTTCTATATGGCGCAAACCGATTGTTGGGAAATACCGTGGCTGCGAAATTATTGGTATGCCTCCGCCTTCGAGTGGAGGAATTGCGACCCTTCAAATTTTAGGTATTTTGGAAAATTCTCCAATGGAGCAATTTGGTTTTCATTCTCCTAAATCTGTTCATGCCATCATCGAAGCCGAAAGACGGGTTTACGCTGATAGGTCTGCGCATTTGGGCGATCCTGATTTTTTCAACGTCCCAATAGATAACTTGTTGAATATGAGCTATTTGAGAAAACGTTTTGAAAGTATCAATCCAAGTCAAGCGAGTAAAAGTAGCGACATAAAAGCAGCTGATTTTGCGCCAAAAGAAAGCGAGCAAACCACACATCTTTCCATTGTGGACGACGAAGGAAATGCCGTTTCGATTACGACGACTTTAAATAATAGTTATGGTGCTCGGACTGTGGTGACGGGTGCAGGCTTTATTTTGAACGATGAAATGGATGATTTCAGCGTAAAACCTGGCGCACCAAACCTTTATGGTTTGGTTGGTGGCGAAGCAAATGCCGTTCAACCTGGCAAAAGAATGTTGAGTTCTATGACACCTACCATCGTGACAAAAGATGGCAAATTGCTTTTGGTTCTTGGTACACCTGGCGGCTCAACGATTATTACTTCGGTTCTGCAAACGATAATCAATGTTGTGGATTACAAAATGAACGCAAAAGACGCAACACACGCTCCTCGTTTTCATCATCAATGGTTGCCTGACGTGGTATTTATCGAACAACCCAATCTTTTACCAGAAAAAACATTGGAAGAATTGAAAAAAATGGGGCATACTTTCAAAATGAGAGGGAATATTGGTCGTGTTGAAAGTATTTTGGTGCAGCCCGACGGCGCACTCGAAGGCGCAGCCGACAAACGAGGTGATGATCATGCAGAAGGTTTTTAAGGAAAATAGAAAGTGTAAGTACTTTAACTTAAGTACTCGAGCTAAATTACTTATAATGCGAATATTGGGTTGGATAATCAATGACAATAGAAAACTAATGAAAATCTACTCTTTTGTTTTAACTCCTTTGGAGTCATTCAGAGTGCGAAAGCACGTGGAATCTCGCCCGTAGGTTCTCTCTAAGAAGCAATCTTAGTGTGGGATTTCTCCGCTAAAGCTACGAAATGACTCCGAAGGAGTTAAAACAAAAGAGTAGATTTACGTTATTGCAGTTTTGTTATTAAAAACATTTTTGATTAGAAATAGTTTTTTAACCCAATATTCGCATCATAAGTAATTTTTAACGCCCACTTATACTTGAAGTTTTTTTGTTAAAAAAATTTCTTCAACAATTTTTTTTGTTAAAAAAAAGTTATGAATTGATATTTAATAAAAATAACAAATTCCAATGAAGAAAAACCTTTTTATTCTTTACTATTGCATCTTTGCAGTATTTCCTATCTTGGCTCAACCAAATGCCAATGTTCAAAAATCTATTTATTTCACATCAGGTGATTTTAATCTGACAGAAACATCAAAAACAACGCTTTTGGATATTATCCAAGAGGTAAAAAATGCTGGTGATTACGAAATAGATATTTTTGCCTACACCGATACGGACGGTAATCGAACTTATAATCAACAACTTTCCGAAAATCGAGCAAAATCCGTCAATGATTTTTTGATGCAAAATGGTGTTTTTTTAGAAAAAACGGAAACGTTCAGCTCTGGCGAAGACAAAGCTGAAAATGAACAACAAAACGAAGAAATTAAAGCTAAAAATCGTCGTGTAGATGTGATTGTAAAAATTCAATTTTTTGCAGATTTACCTTCGTTTATGACTGTTGTACAGCAACGTGACGAACAGTTTTTTAGTGTCGCAAATGACGAAGAAACAATCCTCGAAGCTGCAAAAGGAACAGTCATCTTAGTGCCTGCCAATGCTTTTGTCTTCAAAGATGGCAAAGAACCTTCTGGCGAAATAAAAATTAAAATTAGAGAAATTTATGATTATAGCGACATGATTTTCAATGAGTTACACACGTACAGTGGCGATAAAATGTTGGAAACTGGCGGAATGTTGTACATCGAAGCATCAAACGAAGGTCAAGAATTACTCATAAAAGAAGGCGAAAATATAAAAGTGGCTTTTCCTGTAAAAAAGGCGAAAAACGATATGGAGCTTTTCTATGGTAGTCAGCACAACAACGGAAAAATGAAGGATTGGGTAGCCACAAAACAAAAAGCATCTGAAAAATCCATACAACAGTTGGTCTGCTACAAAATAGACAGAACAGAACTAAAAAAAATAAAATTACCAAAAGAAAAAGCGATAGAAAAATTGTCTATGCCTAAAATAGAACAAACCATTTTTGCGCCAACAATGCCTACTCAACCCAAGTTTAGTTACGAAAATATCAATGAAAAACCTATTATTTTGACTGAAAACAGAAACGAACTCTCTCGAAAAAAACGAAAAGAATACGACAAAATCTTAGCTAATTACGAAAAACATTTAGCTTTTGTTGAATCACTTGAAAAAGAGTATAAAAAAAGAGTGCAGCGTTACGAAGTGGCATTGAAAAAATACAATGAGGTTACTTTGCCAAAATACCAAGCAGAGAAAAGTATTTATGATGCCAAAATTCAACAAAGAATAGATGAAGTAAGGAAATATTTGGTTGCTCATGCTGAAAAACAAGCAATTGGTGATTTGGCAAAAGCACGGGTAAAACACATCAAAAAGTGCATCAATTCTGAGTCAAATATTGCTTACAACGTCAGTACACCTGATTATACATCAAATTTTGTAGGTGACAAAGCCTATTCTTTTTGGGAAATGCTTTACATTAAAGCTCTTGGCGATGAGAAATCTTTTGAAAAGATAGCAAGAGAAAATCTAAATCTTTATCCTTTTTTGTCAAAAGAATTGCAAGAATTGTATAAAAATTATCCTCCCCAAAACGAGCCGTTTTTTACTTACAATGGGCTTCTTTATCTTCGCAAAGAAAGCATTGCAAAAGATACAAAACTGGATATTGTATTTAAAAATTTAGAATTTCAGCAAGACAGTATGCGTGACTACAAAAGAATAAAAGCACTGGAAAATAGTATTGCTGGCGGTACTGTAACGAATAGAGATTTGTCGCAGTATGTATTCAGTATCAATAAGTTAGGTTGGATAAATTGCGATAGATTTCAGAAAATTCCAGAAAGCGAAAAAATGTTGGTTTCTTTAGATGTCAAGAAGCCGAACAGCAACGAAACGCTGTACATGACGTTTAAAAATATAAAAAGTGCTATAAAACTTCATTCGAGCCAAAAAGAATCAAATATTTTTCATTCTGACGGCGCAGTTCCTCGCAACGAACCTATAACGCTCGTTGCTATCAAAATTGAAAATGGAAAACCTTTCATTGCAAAAATTGAAACTACACCCGAAAAGGCAAACTACAATCTTTTGGCTTATCAGCCAATCAATAACATCAGTGAATTAAGAAAAACATTGAAAGATTTGTAGAAAAAATTGGAACGACAGCCTTTTAGTGAACGAACTACTGGATAATGTGGAAAGGGTAACGAGCCGCCGCCCGAAGTATTTTATTGATATAACAAAAGACCGTCAAAAATGTAACAACGTTTTTGACGGTCTTTTTTATGGTAGAAGTCCGTCCGTGGATAATAAACACTTGTATATATAATGGATATTGGTTATTAGATATTAAAGATATTGCAAACGCTTCTTGTTCAATATTTTACATAAATGTAAAATCCCAAAACCTCTTTCCGACGTGTATATTAAATTTAGAAAAGGATAAAAACACTTGTAATGTAGTAAGAAGAAATTTTACACCTTGTAAATTACTGATAATCAGTTTTTTATAAAAAATTGGTCGTTTCGAGAGGAATCGAACCTCTATCAAACGTTTAGGAAACGCTTATTCTATCCGTTGAACTACGAAACGAAAATTTTCGCAAAGGTAAACGAAATTATTTTACAATTGGGTATATTTTTTTTCAAAATAAAAAAATTTAAAAAAAATTTTACCTTCAGGCAACCATTTTTTTGTACCTTTCGTCTATCATATCAAACGGATTGCTAAACAGATGAAATTATTTGTATTACATAAAAAAGAATGGTCACTCGAAGAGTTGATTGAGGCTTGCAAAAAGGAAGACCGCAAAGCGCAACGAATGCTCTACGAAAAATTCTCCGCTACAATGTTGGCAGTGTGTAGAAGGTATTGCGGGCAAATCGAAATCGCAGAGGAAACAATGAGCAACGGTTTTATTAAGGCTTTTAGGTACATCAATAATTTTGAAAACAAAGGAAGTTTTGAAGGCTGGTTGCGGAAAATAATGGTTAGGGAAAGTTTGGATTACTTAAAAACTAAAAAAGATTTCCTTATTAGTGTAGATACTTTTTTACCAGCAGATGAACCAAGTGAAGATTTTGGAAGTGACCTCGAAGCGGAAGATTTATTAATGTTAATTGATTCATTACCAGCTGGTTATAAAGAGGTTTTTAACCTTTACGTTATTGAAGGAATGAAGCATCACGAAATCGCTACTTTACTCGGAATCTCTGAAAATACGTCAAAATCTCAGCTTATGAAAGCTCGTTTGGCATTGCAAAAAAAATTAGAAGAAATAAAACAATATGAAATTCTAAATTCGGGGTTTTAAATTCTAAATTCGGGATTCTAAATTCGTAGAGTAGTCCTAAACGTACAATTGTAGAAGTGATAAGCAAATTTAGAATTTAAAATAAAAAAATTTAGAATTCTAAGGAGTGATAAAAAAATTTAGAATTTAGAATTTAGAATTAAAAATTTAGAATCAAAAATTAAAAAAAATTAATCAATGAACGCTTTTAAAAATAAATTATACAATCACCAAATCAAGCCTTCGGCAAATGCTTGGGAACGCATCGAAGCGGATTTGGACAAAGGTAAAGTTCGTCGCTTGCCACTCAATATTCGTTGGGCAGCGGCAGCTGTATTTATTTTTGCTTCAAGTGGAGTGATAACTTGGAAATTTTTACAAAAGCCTGTAAATCAAGAGTTTGCAAAAATTGAAAACCCAAATTCAATATTGCCAAAAGTTGAAATACCAAGCGTAATTGTTCCGCAAGAGCCTAAAGAAGAAGTGGTGATTAACGAACAAAAAACGATAAAACAAACGCCAATATCAAATCAATTTGTTTTTTTACAAAAAGAAAAAATTGAAAAAAACAATGTTGTACAAGTAAAAGAAAATATTTTACCAAAGACTAATCCTACGCCAATTTTAGAAAAGAAAAATATTTTTATTGAGAAAAGAAATACTGAAAATATCGCTTTTTTGGATAAAAACACTTGGAAATACTTGGAAATAAACCCCAAAAATGTCGAAATACAAAAAATACCTTTGACGTTTGATGAGTATGATTACGAAGAAGAAATTATTGTTTTCGGTCCACTTAATTTACCAAAAATCAGAAGTGAAAAAAGTGATTCTACTTTTACGGAAAGGGTTCTGGCATTGGGCGAACAAAAAGCTAAACAAGTCGTTTCAAGGGCTTTCAAACCTGTACTGAAACGTTTTAGAAAATAAAAAATATTTAAACACAATCAAATAAAAGAAAATTTATTATGAAGAGTAACATTCTAACCATCGCAATTTTGTTTTTTGTAGCGACTTTCGCAACTGCGCAAGATGACAAAAAAACAACACCAGCACCAACTGAAAAAACACAAAAAGAAAAAGATATTGACCAAAGTTTGAGTAACATCAAAAAGGAATTGGAAAAAATCAAATCCAATGTGGATTCTGCCAAATTGCGTGAAATCGCAAAAACATTAGAAAAATCTGCTGACGAGATTGCCAGTGAAATCGAAGGTATTGCTAGTGAAATCGAAGAAAAAGCAGATAAATTAGACGAAAAATATGGCAATAAAGGAAATAAAACAGAGAAAAAGTCTGACGACAACGACGATAATGACGACGACGAAGAAAAAGGAGATATTTACAATAAAGATAAAAAAAGTGACAAGAAACCAAAAAATCCTTTTAATTTTAAAGAAAAAAAGCCAAAAGTAGAGCGTCGTACCAAGACGTATTTTGAAGTACAAACAGGTTTGAATGGCTTAATTGATGGCAACGGAACAGCAATTGCAACCCGTACTTACCCAAAAGTGAACACTTGGTCTTGGTATTTTGACTATGGTATGAAGTGGAAAACACGCATTGGCAAAGTTGGTAGCCCTGTTTCTGTTAATTACGGTCTTTCGTATTTGAGAAACAAATACCGTTTTGAAAATGACACCAAAATAACTTTGTCTGCAACAGGAAATCCAGTATTTGAAGTATTGACGAATACCGCAAATGACCCGAAACTAATTACTGGCTACATCACTGTTCCTATCGGAATTGACGTAAAAGTTGGTAAAAAAGGAAAATTTGGCGTAGGTGCTTACGGTGGTTATCGAGTAACTTCTCGCCAAATATTGGAGTACAAAACAGGCAGCGAAAAAGTAGAAGAGAGCCGTAGAGCAAGTTATGGCTTGAATGACATTGTTTATGGTGCAAGTGCCAAAATCGGTGTAGGAGGTCTTACTTTGACTGGTCGTTACAATTTTTCTCCGCTTTTTGACAGCAAAAATGCAGATTACAAATACAATACCTATATGTTGGGACTTTCTTGGGGTTTTTAATGGAAAGTGAGAAAGTAGGAAGGTGAGAATCGAAAGTTGAGAGTCGAAAAATTAGTATTTTTTTCGACTCTCGACCCTCGAAATTACGAAGAGTTTGACAAAAGTACCAAAGTACTCTCTTACTTTCTCACTTTCCTACTTTCTCACACTCTCTTTAATGGATTCCTTCCGCAACCAAATACCTTTCGGCATCTAAGGCAGCCATACAACCCGTTCCCGCAGCAGTAATGGCTTGACGGTAAACGTTATCTTGAGCATCTCCACAAGCAAAAACGCCAGGAATATTGGTTTTGGCAGTACCAGGAATGGTTTTGATATAGCCAGTTTCGTCCATCGTAATCCATTCGTTGAAAATCTGAGTGTTTGGAGAGTGACCAATCGCAACGAAAAAGCCAGTCGCAGTAACAATACTTTCTTCACCTGTTTTTACGTTTTTGATTCTTGCACCTTCAACACCTTCTTCACCCAAAACCTCGAGCGTTTCAGTATTCCAGTGAATTTCGATATTTGCAATGCTTTTTACTCGTTCTTGCATGATTTTTGAAGCACGCATCTCATCACGACGAACAAAAAGATGTACTTTTTTACACAGTTTCGACAAATAACTTGCCTCTTCAGCAGCGGTATCTCCCGCACCTACGACGATAACTTCTTGTCCTCTAAAGAAAAAACCATCGCAAACTGCACACGCCGAAACGCCTTTATTTTGCAAACGGTATTCCGATTCCAAACCCAACCATTTGGCGCTTGCACCAGTTGAAATCACAACCGAATCGGCATGAATTTCTTGTCCGCCTTCTGTCCAAACTTTATGAACTCCTCCGCTAAAATCAACCTTTGTAATCAATTCATAACGGACATCAGTTCCAAATCTAACTGCCTGATTTTTAAGGTCTTCCATCATTTGTGGGCCGTTCACACCTTGCGGATAACCAGGGAAATTATCAACTTCTGTTGTAATCATCAATTGACCACCAGGGTCTTTTCCAGTAAATAAAACAGGTTCTAAACCAGCACGAGAAGCATAAATGGCAGCTGTATATCCCGCAGGACCAGAGCCAATAATTAGGCACTTTATAGTATTATTTTCCATAAAAAAGGGTCGAACTTAAACGACTTTTTATATTAAATTTTTTTAACTTTATTTATTTTGTAAAAACAAAGCAAAATTAATGCTAATTTATAATATGACGTACAAATTAAAGAAATATTTGATAAAAATTTACTTTCAAAATTAAGCCTTAAAATTCTTCAAAATCCCAATCTCTGTTTCTGGAATATGAATCGTTCTCATTTGCGTAGTACGCTCGTCCATATCGACACTTCCATTTTCCAAACGCAAAACACCTCTCGGACAAACCGCCGAACAAATGCCGCAACCTACACAACTCGCTCTTACGATGTCTTGTCCTTTTTGAGCATAGGCTTTCACGTCAATTCCCATTTCACAAGCCGATGAACAGTTGCCACAAGAGATACATTGTGCGCCATTCGTCGTGATGCGAAAACGAGAAAAATATTTTTGTAAAATACCTAAATATCCCGCCATCGGACAACCAAAACGACACCAAACTCGGCTTCCCATAATCGGGTAAAAACCAACACCGACCACGCCCGAAAAAGCTGCGCCAATGAACATTCCGTACCATTTACTGAGTTGCTCGCTGTTTAAAAATAGAAAGTTAGTTGCGCCTGTAAAACGGGTATAAAGCACCATTGCTGTCATTATTGTTACAAAAACCAATACGCCATAAATGAGATAACGTTCTATTTTCCAAGCACTTAGCGATTTGTCTGATAAGTGTCGGAACGAATCGCCAGCTGTTTCTGCCAAACCGCCGCAACCGCAAACCCAAGAACAATACCATCTTTTTCCGTAAAAATAAGTCAAAACAGGAGATATAACCACGAAGGAAAAAATGCCCCAAAACAACATGAAAAGCCCAAATGTGCCGTTGTGCAACATTTCCGTAATGTGCCAATCAAAGAAAAAATAATAATTCAAGGGCCAAATTGACTTGAAATCAACGAATGGTAAATTAAAATTGGCTAATATTTCAGGCAATAAAAATGCAATCGCTGTTTGGAAAAATATAACGGAAAGTGTGCGTACTAATTGGTAGCGATTGTGACGATATTTCCAAATAAATTTCACGCCCAGCACCAAAATCAACAAGGTATAAAGTACACCATAAACAAACCATTGACTTGCTGGTTTTGCCTTCAAAGCATAGCTTAAAGGGTCAAAAAAAGCAATCAAACCAGTGTTCGCTGCGCTATTTTCGCCTTGTCCCAAATACTCGGGATACCAATACAACAAAATGTAAAAACCTGTCAAAACAATACCCAATATCCAAGCCCAAACGCCACGATTCGTCAGGCTATTGTGCCAAAGTCCGTTGTTGCTGATGCCTTCGGGTTTGTGCTTGTACAAATCGTAGGCAAAAGCTACCGTTCCGAAGCCAATCGAAAGCAAAGAAATAGTCAAAAGCAATCCTGCATTTGGTAATTTTGCACCAAAAAACGCTGCGATTTGTAGCAAAAAACCGAATCCAACTGCCGCCAAAGCTGTTTTTTGTTTTAGCGAAAGTCCAGCGTTTTCAGCAAAGGATAAAGAAGTAAATGTTTGATTATTCATTATTTATGTGTATTTTTGCAAAAATTTTTATTTATTATGCCAAAGTCATATTCCGCCTTTACTTTATTAGATGTTGAAAATTTAGGTTTAACAGTTGAAACAACCGCTTTGGATTTGTCTTCAAAATGTGACCCTATCGCACCGAGTTTGATGCTTAAAACACTTTTGTCAAGAGCAATAGCAAAAGATACAGCAACAGAAAAGGCGAAATCTGAGCGTATGATAATGCCAATTTTAGATGAATTGGAAGAAATCAACAACCGTTCTTTCTCCACATTTTCAGGGCATCAATTCAATGTGGATAAAGCCTTGGGATTAATGGGTTTTTGTGATTTTATTTTATCTAAAAAGCCAAAATCTCCTTTGATAAAGGCACCTGTTTTTTGTATTGTTGAAGCAAAAAATGAAAATATAAACAATGGTACAGCGCAGTGTATTGCTGAAATGTATGCCGCTCAAATTTTTAATAAAAAAAATAACGAACCCAATACTGTCATTTTTGGCGCAACTACAATTGGTTATGACTGGAAATTTCTAACACTCAAAGATAATATTGCTTATTTAGACAATGAAATTTATCCGACGACTAACTTAGATAAATTGCTCGGTGTTTTAAATTATATCGTCAATCAGTAATTATTTCTTTTCTTTTAAATTTTCCAAAGTCATTTCAAGCCATGATTTTTTGATTTGATATGGATAGTTTTCGTAAATTGTATTGTCTTCGACGATACTGTACCCTTGTTTTATATCGGCTAAGGCAGAAGTCAAAAGTGCAAGTTGTTCTTCTTTTCGTCCTAACCTTTTACAACACTCTGATTTATAGTATTTTGCATCAGAAAAATTACTATACCAAGCCAAAACCTTATCAAAATGCTGAATTGCACGCTCAAAGTTGTTATTTTCATATTCAATAATACCCAAATAAAATGAATTTAAACGATGATCTTTGTCTTCGCCTTTGAGTTCTTGTTCCCATTTATTACAGCGTTCCATGTAAATTTTCGCACTGTCCAACTGGTTCATTTGCAAATAACAAACGCTTATCCAAAAATTGTTCGGATGATCCATTGTATATTGCTCTTTCAATAAAATTTGCGCCCTTTTAAAATCCACAATCGCTTCGCTATGCTGTTTTGTAAAAATTACTTTGATAAAACCACGGTAATTGAGGTATTCTTTTTCATCAATAGCTACTGCTTCATCTAAGTATTTCATACCAATTTCGTATTTTCCAGATTTAAAACAAGGCATTCCCCACTCTACGTGACAAAACTTTTATTTTCTAATATGTTTTGACAAAACTGAGCATAATGTTGTTCTAATATTGTCACAAACTTCTCATTTAATTGGATGATAATTTTGTCAATATATGGGATAATTGATTTTTTGTTTATTACTTTTCTAATAAAATCTCTACCTGCACGAAAGAAACTA
>JAYWHK010000048.1:0-33730 GCA_043777755.1 Saprospiraceae bacterium | reverse complement strand
AATATCAATTTTTTATTTTTATAAAAATTATAAAAAAATTATAAAATTTTAGTGTCAAAAAAAATTATGCCTAAAATTTCAAAAACTGGAACATCGAGAATAAAAGAAGAAACCTTTTTACTCAAAACAACTACAAAAGAAACTAATTTGTACCGTCCTTAGCTTAATGACATTGGGATTTAGGGAGGTCTTTTACTTTACAGGTACAAACATCGCCCCTGAAAAGCAAGGAAAAACCTTTGTTTTGAATGTTCCATTTTCTAAAAAATTTTCTGCCCAGCAATATTTATTGCCTTCTCTATCGTCGTTTTTGAGTTGCGCAACATACCAAACCACAAGGGACGTTTTGTTGATAGGGTCAGGTGTTGGTTCTATGAATTTTTCAGGACCTTGATGATAATCTGTGTTGCAACAAGGGCCAATTGTTATCAAATCGCTTTCGCCTTCGTCAGCTTCGGGTTTGTTTTTCGTCACATAAACGTAGGCATTGTCGCCTCGTCCGCCATCGCCCATTTGACCAGTGTTGGCTTGAATAGCATATCCAAGTCCTTGATTATCAGTGATTTGGTATTGAAAACCTTCTTTTGTTAAAGCACTTGTTGAGGTTTGTAATTGCCAATTTTCTTTTTGCCAATTTTGCCAATTCGAGCCTTTCCATTCTGCAAAAGAATTATTTCCAGCAAAAGCGATACGGGTTACTGGGCGATACGTTCCGTTGTTGCCGCAGCCACGACCCAAACTTGCAACGGCTACTCGAAAACGACCGTCATTGTAAAACTCATAGCGTTGCTTATAATTGTAGTTGCAAGCTGTTGGCCAGCCTTCGGAATAAAAACTTTGTTCCAAAGTAAAACCGACAACTTGTTCATTTTCAAGGAGTTCTTTGATTTCTGGCTTTTCAACAGCGACTACAGCCGCAGCACTGAAAAACGGACAACCAACGGCATCGCTATACCCAAAACCATCGGTATTTGAGTAACTGACGTGCCAATCTACCAATTTTGCATTGTTGATGATGCGTTTTCCCTTGTAATCTACCTCAGAAATACGCAAACCATCGCTACTTGTGAGAATATAATTCATTTTCCAGTCGTTTTTCTCCAAAGCATTTGTTTTTTCACAATAACAAGCGGTAATATTTTCATTCTGCAAGCGACGTTCCGTTGGTGCTTTTTGAGGTGTTCCGACATTCGTCCAACGCACGCCGACCAATTTCAAATCTGTTAAATCCACAATTGCCCAAAGTGCTTTATCACCTTTTACAAAAGTTGGTGCAACGCAAAGATGCTTGCTTCGCTCGCAACGGCTTCTATTCAAAGCTGTTTTGGTGTCTGCCATCAGCGCATTATCGGCTGTTGGTTTGAAACCAAGTGCTTCTTGAACCTCGGGGCTTTCGGTTGCGATTTGCAAAGCAATTTCTTTTAGATTTCTTGGTATATCTGCCTGAGAATGAGGAGCTTGCACAACGTTTAATACTTTTTTTGAAGCCAAGTGAACAATTGCTAAAGTGCTTAGGTTGAGCGCAAAATTGTACATTTCTACTCGATAACATGAGCCGTCATTGCAATCAGGATAGCGATTTCCAAAGTCAGAAGGGCGGCTTGGATAGATTCCAAAAATCTCGTTTCGGTAGGCTTCTTGGGTCGTTTGATTTTTTGAATATTCTAAAAAACGCTGGTCTGCAAAAACGATTTCTTCAATTTCTTTTTGATTTGTACCAAAAGTTAGTGGACTTTGTGTCAAAACAGGCGTTGTTTTTTTCAAGGTTTCCTTTATTGCATTTTGATAATTTTCAATCAAAGGTGTTTTGATTTGTTCGCTTTTATTGGCTAAAATACCATAATCGTCTGTTTTTTCTTGTGAAAAAAGAGATAATGGAAGGAGGAGAAGAAATAAAATTTTATTCATAAAAATTGTTTTTTTACAAAAATACTACTATCTGTCAATGATTTTAAAAAAAACATGATTTGTAACACTTCATTTTTATCCATTTTGGGGTTTGTTTTTTTATTCTTTTTATCAAAAAAATCATGTTGAATCGCATTTTCCAATTGTTCTACGCTGCCATCGTGCATATAAGGCGCAGTAAGTTCGATGTTGCGAAGCGTTGGAACTCTGAATTTTCCAAGGTCATTTTTATTTTTTGTTTTGTCAAAAAAACCGTTATCGTTTTCGCTAATAAAACTTTTTGCCTTTTTTCCATTCGTAAAAAGTGGCGGAGTATGGCAATTGCTGCATTGGAGTTTTTTTGAAAAAAATAAATTTTTACCAATTTCGCTGCCAAAATTACCTTTGTCAAAGTTGCTTTCAAAACTTACCAAAGTATTTTCATAAGCGGAAATAGCATTGATTATATTCTGATAATCAAGGCGTTGTATGTTTTTTTTATATGCTTTTTTAAATAAAAATTCGTAAGTACTATCGTTCTGAAAACGTCTTAGAACCTCAATGTCGTTTGGATTTAGCCCCATTTCTTTTGGGTGTTCAGCGAACAAAGGCTTTAACATTTGCGTTTGATAGTCTTTAACATCGTCTGCCCAGGTCAATGATTTTAAAAAACGAGAATTGAGCAAAGTTGGTGCATTTCGTTTGGTTTCGTCCGCATAAATGCCACTTGATTTTCTATAACCGTCTGTAAAAGCAAATTGTGGCGCATGACAAGTGGCGCATGATTTTGTATTGTTTTTTGAAAGTCGGGTGTCGAAAAAAAACTTTTTTCCTAAATTTACAAGGTTTTCATTGTTGATGTTTTCATTGTTTTTTTCAAAATAAAAACAACTTGTCGTGAAACAAGCAATTAAGAAGAGAAAAAAATATAATTTATTCATATTAACTTTTTTGCAAAAATATAACCAAATTTTTACCTTTGTGAAAAATAACAATTAAATAGATGTTAATAGATACACACGCACACCTATACGTTGAGGAATTCAACGAAGATAGGGCGGAAATGGTCAAAAGAGCGATTGCTGCGGGCATCGAAAAAGTACTTTTACCTTCAATTGATTCGAGCGAAACGGAGGCTTTGCTGGCGTTGGAAAGTGCATTTCCTACGACTTGCTACGCCATGATGGGCTTGCATCCTTGTTATGTCAAAGAAAATTACGAAGAAGAATTGGCTTTGGTGGAATCTTGGTTGGCAAAAAGACCTTTTAAGGCAGTTGGTGAAATCGGTTTGGATTTGTACTGGGACAAAACCTTTTTTAAACAACAGCAAGATGCTTTTGAAAAACAGCTGAATTGGGCGAAACACTATGAAATTCCTGTTTCGATTCACTCTCGTGAAGCGACGGACGAAGCCATTGAAATTGTTAAAAGCCTAAAATCAAAAACCTTGCGTGGTGTTTTTCACTGTTTTGGCGGTACGCTTGAGCAAGCCAACCAAATTATTGATTTGGGTTTTAAAATGGGCATCGGAGGTGTCGTTACTTTCAAAAAATCTGGTTTGGATATTTTGTTGCAAGAGATTGATTTACAGCATATTGTATTAGAAACAGATGCGCCCTATTTAGCTCCTGTACCATACCGTGGCAAACGAAATGAGTCTTCTTATTTGACTTTGATTGCTCAAAAAATTGCCGATATAAAAGGTGTTTCGCTGGCAGAAGTTGAAAGGGCTACGAGTATTAATGCTGCGCTTTTGTTTGATTTGTGAGTAAGTACACTGTTTTTCTAGTTATTTAATGTTTGCTATTGTTTGAAATGGTTCTAACTGATTGAAAACCAAAATAATACAACAATTACAAACTTTTAGAACAATGTAGTAAGCCTGTAAGTCAATCCGTTTTGATTGCTAATCACTAACAGGAAACACCAAAACCAACGTAGTGCCATTGCCTTCTTCTGACTCGAAATAGATTTTGCCACCGTACTGCTCCATGATGTTTTTGCAGATGGAAAGCCCAACGCCAGAGCCTTGATAGCGAGGAGTTGTTTTATCCAAACGATAAAACAGTTGGAATATTTTTTGATGAAATTCGGAGTTGATACCAATGCCATTATCATTGATACTAATACGAACTTCTGAATCGGTGGTCACAGCGTTGATACGAATAATGGGCGTAGAATTATTGTTAAATTTTACAGCATTACTAAGGATTTCTTTAAAAAGATGCTTTATATGAATAGGTATCAAGCTCAATTTGGGCAAAGACTCTAAGCCATTGGTTTCAAAAACGATATTATTGGAGTGCTTAAATGTAAAATCTTCTACTGTTTTTTTTATTTCGTCAGCAATAGAAATACTTGCTATCTCTGTGGGTATTTCAATACTGATAATACTAATAAATTTTAGTAAATCTTCCATTAATTGGTACATTTTTTTTACACCACCATCAATAAAATCTAAATAAACCAAACTGCTTTCAGGAATGTCTTTTTTGTATTTATACCTAAAAAGCGATGCGTAACTCCCAATATTGCGCAAAGGCTCTTTGAGGTCATGCGCCGAAGCCCGAGCAAACTCACTAAGCAATTGGTTGGAAGTCTTTAATTTTTCGTTTTTTGTATTTATTTCTTTGTTTTTTTGTTTCAGATTTTTCAGATTTTGCCCCTTAGAATAGCTGATGTAACCAAAGAGCAACAATAAAACAAAGCTAAAAGTAGCACTACCGTAAAGCATGAGCTGCTTACGATTAGTACGCAATAGATTGACTTCGTTTTCGCTTTTTTGGAGATCGTAACGAAATTGTAACTCCGCTACTTTTTTATTTTTATCTTGAAAAAAAAGGGTGTCGTTTAGTGCTTTTAGTTTTTCGATATGATAAAGCGCCTTGTCTGTTTGCTTGTTTTTTTTATAAATTTGATACAAAAAATGATGATTTTTGATAGATAAATCAACATAATTATATTTTTCACTAATCTCGAGGCTTTTTTCAGCATTGACAATCGCACTCTTTGACTGGTTTTTCCAAAGGGCAACCGCAGCAATATTATGGTAAAGTTTTACTTGAAAATTATCATTGAGTAGGTGTTTTACTTCCAAGGAACGGGCAAGGTAGGGTTTCGCTTCTTCATATTTTTCTCTACTTAGCAAAATATCTGCAATTGTGACCAACGTATTAGACTTTATATCAGTATCAATATTTGAAAACAAGTACATACACTGGTTGAGTTTCTCAATAGCTTCCTCCCATCGACCTACTTCATTGAGCAAATGGGCATAAGCAATCAAGCTCTCACTTTGTGTCTGCACATTGGTAAATTTTGATAGAAAATGGGCTTTTTCTATACTTTTGAACGCCAAATCGTAATGTTTAAAGGTTTGATAGGTAGAGGTGAGATTGTTAAGGCAAATCACAATAGCCAAAGTATCTTTTTGTTTTTCTGCCAATTCTAAGCTTTTCAGATTATAGGTATTGGCGTTGTTAAAGTCATTGACCAAGCCATATACGATTGCAAAATTTCCGTAGGCATAACTTTCAATTTCTTCATCTTTTATTTTTTGGGCAATCTCTAATGCTTGTTGGGCATATTGGGTCGTATTGGCAAGTACCCTAACTTTCGATTGATATTAGCCAATGAGATTTTTACCAAGCCCAAAGACCTCTCATCAACATTTTGAGCATAAAATTCTGCTTTTTTATATTTTTCAGCGGCTTCTGTCATTTTAGAAGCATCTTCCAAATAATAGCCCCATATATTGTAGGTGTTATAGAGTTCCTTAGTATCGCTTATTTGTTTTTCTACAAGATGGTTCATAATTTCATTACCCATCTTATAATTTTGTTTCGCATAAAAATAACTTTCAGCTAATTTGAGCAGATCAGAATCTGATTGATTTTACCATTCTACCAGAACTGCTTTTTGCGCCATCACATTTATGCTTGTGATGTGCCAAATAAAAATAATATAAAAAAAATTTCTCATTAATAGCTGTTTATAGTTAGACAACTACTTATAGTTACATTGCCCAAGTACTAAAAAAAAAGTACAAGATTATGAACTGCTGTAAAGGCACATTCACAATCTTGCACTTTGTCTTATAAAGATTCTAGCTCGACATAAACACTGCATGGACGAGGTCCACCAGGACGAGGAGGTTTTGGGTCTGAAACAATCGTTCCTGTTCCTCCTTTGACTTTACTCATTTTTGAGCCATTAAGTACTTCTAAGTTTTTGATTTTCTTTTCCATAATTGCGTAAATTTTAAATTGAAAAATAGTTATGATGAATTTTTACAAGTTTTGATTAACATTACGTTATTAAAACTTATTTGATAATTCAAAATTACTATCTTTTTTTTCAAAAATATATTGTTTTTTACATGAATCAGTGACATGGAAAAGTGGCATGAAATTTAATTTTTCTGTTAAAAGTTTAAATAATCTCGCTAATATATGCTTTTTTTGCTCTAAAATGTCAAAATTTATTTTATTTTTGTAACTAAATAACGGAGCTAATTTTTTTTACTACTATCGCTGTGTAGGTATGTTTATAACAAAAAAACACTAAAATATTGTTTTTTTACAAGAATATAAAAAAGTGAACTTACTCCCCTAAAAACAAGCCAAACGCTTGATTTCATTTTTTACACTTTCTATCTCATTGAAACGTTTTGTTTCATTCCAATTTAATTTTTTTGCAAAAAAAGTAGCAACATCTTCTAAGCAGTTTTCGATGTTGAAAGGATAGAAATAAATGCGTCCTGTTCTGATATTGAAAAAATCCAATAAATGAAGTGCTTGTTCTTTGTTGATGCAAAAATCAGCTTCGGCTAAGGTCAAAGCATTGATTTTACCATTGCCGATTTCGACTACTTTATCCAATATTTCGTCTGTCTGACGACCATAATTATTGACAAGATAATCGCTCATTTGAGCGTCTAATCCCATTTGGATTAATCGCTCCTTAATTACAGTTTTATAAGTGATAACTTCTTGATAATCATTGAAGTAGCCACCCAAGAGGAAAGTGTTTTTTGTTTCGCAAGGAGCATCTGTTAAGAGATTTACCAAGCGTTCAGCCATTTTTCGGTAGCCTGTTAGTTTGCCGCCAGCGATGCTGATAAGCCCAGAATCGGAGTGAAAAACTTCGTCTTTTCGGGACATTTCTCCAGCTGATTTTCCTTCTTCGAAAATCAGAGGTCTGACACCTGCCCAGGTTGAGATAACATCAGTATGCTCTAATTTTACACTTGGAAACATCTGATTTGCAGCATTTAAAATGTATTCAACGTCATTTTTATCTGCCAAAATATCGTTTTTATCGCCTTTGTATGCGGTATCAGTTGTGCCAATATACGTCACCAAATGACGAGGAACGGCAAACAACATTCGCCCATCATTGTTGTCAAAATAAACAGATTGTTTCACTGGAAGTCTGTTATGCGGCACAACAATGTGTACACCTTTACTTAAAAAAAGGCGTTTTTTATTCATAGATTTGTCAGCGGTACGGAGTTCGTCCACCCAAGGGCCAGCCGCATTGATGACTTTTGTGGTTTTTATCGTAAAATTTTGATTGGCTTCTTTGTCAGTGACTTGTACGCCAGTTATTTTTCCATTTTCTTTTTCAAAATCATTTGCTTTGCAGTAATTTAAGCAAAATGCACCATTTTGAACCGCTGTTTTTATGTTTTCTATAGTCAAACGAGCGTCGTCTGTACGGTATTCTGCATAAAAACCACCACCGACCAAATCGTAATTTCTCAACAAAGGCTCTTTTTCAAGGGTCGTCTTTTTGTCTAACATTGTTCTTTTGTCATCGCCTTTTACATTCGCCAAAACATCATAAACCCAAAGCCCAAGCGATGTTCCGTATTTTCCAAATGTTCCGTCTTTGAGTAAAGGCAGCAACATTTTTTCAGGATGCACCAAATGCGGTGCTAAACGATGCACAATCGCCCGTTCCGAACCAACTTCATGCACGAGTTTAAATTCCAATTGCTTCAAATAGCGCAAACCACCGTGAATCAGCTTCGTGGAGCTACTGCTTGTGCCAGAGGCATAGTCATTTGCTTCTATCAAAGCTGTTTTTAAGCCTCGAGTAGCGGCATCGAGCGCAATTCCAGCACCCGTAATTCCTCCGCCAATAACGACAAGGTCAAAATGATTGTTTTTAAGTTGATTTATGGTATCTTTTCTCATCTATTTAAGTGGTCTTAGGTTTTACTTTAAACCAATTTTTGCTGCTGCTTGTTTTAATTCATCTAAAAATGCACTATGTCTTGGATAAATAGAGCGCAAGCGTTGGATTAAAACCTGTTTTTCTGCATCTGTTACAGCGATATTTTTTAGATATTCTAATTTTGCACAATAAGATTTGTAGCCGCTTCGGCTGCTTCCCATTCCGTTTTCATCTTTGAAAAAGTATTGTTTGAAAAGCGTAAAGGCTTCATCTGGATAAATATCCCCAATGTATTTTAACAGCGTGTAATAATGTCCATTTTGGTTTTTTACAAAATCCAATAGTATCTCGTTACGCCCTTCGTGTTTTAAAATCGCTGCGTGAAAATCAGGTCTTCTAACTTTTTGAGCATCAATGAATTTTTCTTTTTGTGATGTATTCCAATAAACAAGCAAAGACAAGTATATGTTCAAATCTTCAGCTTTTTCTGCCAAATATTCCCAACAATCCAAATAAAGTGCTTTGTTTTGTTCAAAAACAAGGTCGTTTTGAATCAAAGTTGCCAATTCTGATTTTTTCTGCTCTTGATTTTTCCAAACAATATGGGCAATGTCATGGAATTTTTTGATATTTTTTTCCTCTTTTAAACGATTGATATAACGTTTTGCCACGTTAAAATCTTCCGCAACCAAGCTATCTGCAACTAAAAACCAAAAATCATTGTCTTTGACAGATTCTGCCAAATGAAAACACAAATCTGCCGTTCCTGAAAAAATTAATTTTTTTGACTTAACAAAATCAAGCGATTCTTGGGCTGTTTTTTCATTTTCATTCAATGCAATAAGTATGGGTTGTAGCGTTTCTATATTGTTTTCTATGTCTTCTGTATTTTTCCAATAATTCAGTAAATATTGTGTAACAGAAGACAAATCTTGCTGCGATAAAATGGTTTTTTTTATAAAATCAACAATTTCGCTTCGATTGGGTTTTATTTTTTCACAAATAATTGCTGCAATCCCATCGCCTAATACTTCAGCGAAAAGCTCTTCTCCTTCACAAATCAAAATTGCCTCATACATTGCAATATAATAATCCAATGCAGCACGTAAATCATTGTTTTTCAAGACATTAGTAAGTTTTTTTTGATAAGGAGCAAGCTCCGATTCTATTTGGTTTTCTCCCCATTCTGCTGCATTTGTACCATCATCATCGTAGTATTCACCATAACCTTCTTCTTCGTAATAATCATCATAATTCAAGCTGAGTGCTTCCATATCGTTTGCGATTTCGGTCGCAATAGCCCTAATGTCAATACTTGATGACTGAATTAGTTCCGTCAGTTCTGTTGTTTGTGTTTCTACGGAACCCAAATCACCTAGCAATTCGTTGGTGGCAAAACGCAAAAATTGCTGGCAAAGTGACTTGTCTTTTTCAAACAATTGGCGAAGAAAATCTTCTTTGATTTTTTCATTTGATGTCAGAAAAAACGTGTCGTAAAAACCATTATAGGCACTTGTTTCATTGGTTTTTTCTTCAATAAAAACACTGTCCTCGTCAAAGTCCGTCGTTTCTGCGATTTCGTAAGCCACTGCAATGATATGTTTGCAAAGACCACTCATCTCGTAAGGACAGTCGCAAGTAGCGTTGAAATTATGTTTGCCAAGATGCCAAACTTCAACTTCATACATTTCAGAACCTTCAACATCAGCAGTCCAATGACCTTGTGTTTCTTGATTTAAACTAAAGACAGAGTCCCTGTAGTCTTTGCCTCTTGAAAGGCTTTGAGAAGTGCTTTTTTCCTTTACCCAATCTACAATTGGGTTATTTGGTTTGATTGCCATAAAAAATAGGAATTGTATTGATTATTGCGCAAAGTTAGTGCTTTTGTTTATTTTTTTTTATAAAAAAAATGAAAAACTATCAAAAAAGCGTATCTTTGCACTCGAATTGTAAAAAAAAGAATTAAAAACAAAACTCAATGGGTAAAGTAATCGCAATTGCGAATCAAAAAGGTGGTGTTGGTAAAACAACAACAGCTATTAATTTATCGGCTTGTTTGGCTGTTTTAGAGAAAAAAGTCTTGTTGATTGACCTTGATCCACAAGGAAATAGCTCTTCTGGCACTGGTGTTTTTCCAGACGATGAAACTTTTACAATTTATGATATTATGGTGGACGATGAAGTTGATCCTCACCACGCTATTCAAGCAACGGAAACGCCTAATTTGTACGTTATTCCTGCCAATATTGATTTGGTTGGTGCTGAATTGGAGTTGATTAACCGTTTTAAGAGAGAGTATGTTTTAGATACGATAGTGAGCAAAATCAGGGACGAATACGATTATATTTTTATTGATTGTTTGCCTTCTTTGGGTTTGGTGACGGTTAATGGATTGACGGCGGCGGACACCGTTTTGATTCCTGTACAGTGTGAGATTTTTGCTTTGGAAGGTTTGTCAAAATTGAACAATACTATTAATTTAGTAAAAAAACAATTGAATCCAAAATTAGAGATTGAAGGTGTTTTGTTGTCTATGTATGACAGCCGTTTGCGTTTGGCGAATGTTGTGTTGCAAGAAGTTCGCAATATGGCGCAAGGCAAGATTTACGATACGATTATTCATAGAAATAGCCGAATTGGTGAAGCTCCAAGTTTGCACAAACCAGTTATTATGTACGATGCTTCAAGCAAAGGTGCGACAAATTTCTTGAATTTGGCGCAGGAGTTTTTGGCAAAACAAAAATAAAAAGCCTTTTTTAGAAAAGATTTTACATAAAAGAGAAAAGCGCATCTGTCACCAGATGCGCTTTTCTAATTTGTGACGTGTTTTTTTCACGCTATTGTACGCCATGAGTTGCGCTACTGTCTGTCGTGAGTTACACCAACTATCTGCCATTAGGTCGCACCACTTTCTGTTGTAGGTTACACTTGCTATGCGTCGCTGAGTCACGGTTTTTTTACGGTGTTAGGCTTCACCTCGCTGCAAAATTAAGATTTTTTTCTGAAAGATGCAAATTTTTTTATTTTACAATGCTAATCTGCTCGGGTTCTGTCAGTATAATTTGTGGATAATCCGAAGCGGGATAATTTGCATTTCCTTCGTAATGGTGCATTTTTATCAAACCCTGTACGCTTATTTGTTGGTTAAGTAAGGCGTTGAGGTTTTTAAATTTTGCTTTATTTTCTTTAAAAACAACTACATTCATTGGATTTCCAGGGAAAGAATAATCCAAGTCAATAAAAGTAGGTTCGCTATCCTCCCATTCGACGGTGGTTATTTTTTTGACAACTCCTGTTACTTTTACCTTTTCATTGATGTGCTTGGCGGCATCATCGGTGCTGATACAATCGCTACACGTTGGCGTTAATAAATTTGTATTGGTTTTTTGAGCTGTGTTTAGTTCTTCTTTGGGTTTTGTTTCTGCGCAACTAAAAAGTATGAAAACAAAGAGTGCAAATGGTAGCGTTTTTTTTGTCATTTTATTCTAATATTCTTGGTTTTTAAATACAATTATTCTACAATCAATTTACCTTCTACTTTTTTTCCTTCAAACAAAATTTCATAAAAATAAATACCTTTTGAAAGGTTTAAATCTGCTAAAGAAGTAGAGCCATTTTGTGTTTTATTATAAATAATTCTTCCCAAATTGTCAATGAATTTTATGTTGTAATCATTTGAAAATGAGGTTTTTACAACTATTTTTTCATTTTCTTTATTTGGATTTGGATAAACGACAAACATCTCTTTTTCAATGTCATTTACGCCCGTTGCCCAATTTTCTTTTGTAATATAAAACTGACCAAATTCCGTCAGTCCATTTAATTTTCCAAAAGTAATTTGATTGGCATTGAGTAGGGTAGCGTTGTTGTTCGTGTTTTGCCAAGATGCGCCATCTGCATTAAACGCTCTTTTGAACAGCAAGTAATTACTTTTATTGTCGGCAGGATTTTTCAGACCTTCAAAAGTCAGTTGTGAAAGTCCTGTGAATGTCGCATTTGTACCATAATTGTTCACTATATAGTACAAGTTTTCGCCAGTTCCCTTTGTTGGTTTTTGGTTAGGAGCTTGCAAAATACGAGAAACGCAGACTTCTCCGTTAGGCGTATTGTTGCTCGAGAAGTTCATTTTTAAACCAGTTTTTGAAAAATCATAATTTCCTATTGTATTGATAGTCAGTCTTTTACTTGTTCCTTTTCCAACGGGAGCAGTCGAAACATTTCGTTCTGAATTTCCAGCAAAACCAAGATGATTGACATTTATTCTATCCAACACAGCTCCATTTTTTTCATTGAATTGATAATAAGCGACCAAACCAACAGCCGAAGAAGTTTCTTTGGTCAAGTGCATCAATTCTCGAATTTCTTCTTGTGTTAGTGAGCGATTAAACACACAAACCTCATCAATCAAACCATTGAAATTGCGGCTATTGCCATAATCTGAGCCTATTTTCATGGGCGCATCAAAGGCTTCCGCAGGAATCGTTCCGTTGAAAGTTGCGGACTTTCCATTCATATAAATTTTAACATTCGTAGGGCTGACGACCATCGCAACGTGCGCCCATTCATTGTCTAGTAAAATCATTTTTGTAGCATTTCCATAACCTGCATCGTTCCAATGATAACGCAATTCATTGCTTTTTGTAGCACTAAGACCAGCTGTTGTTGAGCCGCCACGAGCCATGAAAATTGCGGCAAAATCTTGTTGAAAACCGTCAGCTTTTGCCCAAGCCGAAATCGTTACGGTGTTGCTGTTCAAATTCATCGCATTGCTTTGTACGGAGTATGTTCCCGAGCTGCCATCTAATGCCAACGCTGCACCAGGAATCGTATCCATTCCGCAATCATTTCCAACGACAATATTTAATGTTTTGCTTTGTCCATTGACGGTCATTGTTGCGGTGTAATTTCCATTTTTTCCAAAAACAACTTTTGGATTTCTTACATTCGTAGCACTTACAAAATTTGGTTTTGGTAAAAAATCCCATTTATAAAGCATTGAACCTGAGTAGATTGAATAATCTTCAAATGAAAAAGTATCACGAGCGCAAATACTCATCAATTTATCTACACAAGGTTGTAGTTGTACTAAGTTGTCTGATTTTTCATAAAAAGGACTTTCCCAAATACCACGATCGCCAGCGATACGCAATTTTTCATCTTTATAAAAAGGAATGGTTTTTAAAGCGGAAAAATTGTAAGGCAAACCATTAGAAAAATCAACCCATTCTGTCAAAGTATTGTTTCTATAAAAAACTTTTGCAATGCGGCTGCCGCCAAAATTCGGCAAACCAACAACATAAACACCGCCATTTGTACCCGCTTGATGTGCTACATTGTAAAGATTATAGTTGGCAACCAACGGAGTTGAAAGGTTAATCCAAGTTTTTCCACCATCTTTTGTTTTAAAAATTCTATTGCCATTTGAGCCGCCATTTGCCGAAATCCAAAGCTCATTTTCGTCCAAAGGATTGAGCGACATGGACATTTTATTACAATTGAAATTGGCGGGTTTTGTGAGTTTTACAAAGTTTTTTCCTTCATCAATACTTTTAAAAATATCATCATTGGTATTCAAATAAATTACTTTTGGATTGCTTCTGCTGAGTTCAATTTTCTTTGTCAAATTTGGAAATTTGTACAGCGATTCAAAGGAAATGCCACCATCTATTGTTTTCCAAAGCAAAGAATCTTCTGTTAGATAAATAGTATTGTATGCGCTTGGGTGAATCTCAATTTCGCCTGCATTAAAGCCATATTCATCTTCATTTGGCGTTTTTGAAAAGGCAAAACGCCCATTTGCTTTTTCATTCATGTTTTTAGGAATAACCCAGCCATCGCCTAAGTCCGAGTATTTTACATGGCGAGGTCGCCCATGCAACATATATCCTGTACCAGCTTCTGCACCGCCCATACGCAAGGATTGTCCTTTTGGGAAATTCTCAAAAATGGCAGTATTGCCATTGTGGTAACGTCCGCCAACCAGCAAATCTTCGTTCCAACCTTGCGAAAAACCCCAAAAGTCAGCACCTGTAATGCCGTTGTTTCGAGCCTCGGGTGTACTCGAAAAAAAGTCAGCGGAGTAGTTCATGCCACCGTCCGTTGTAATCCAAGTGTCGTTTCCAATTGATTTAACTGATTGAATATCAGGATGTAATGGATATAATCCGCCATAACCGCCAAGGTTAATGAACGTTTTGCCACCATCAGTAGATTTCCAAGCAGAGGCAGTACCTGTGATAAGATGTTCGGCATTTTTAGCGGAAACCATCAAACCTAAATCATAATAACCTTGCCAATTGTCCATGCCAAAAGCGGCTGTATTTCCAGAAGCCATCAATGTCCAAGACTCGCCTTTGTCGGTGCTTTTCATCAGTTTTGGCGTATCATTTTCAGTCAGTAAAACGGTGTAAATATAATTGGCATTGGCAGGAGAAACCGCCAAACGACCATTGCCTTCGTTAAAACCAGTTAGCCAACCAGCCGAAATGACATTAAAAGTTGTGCCTCCGTCAGTTGATTTCAAAAATTCAGAAAAATTCTTTGTTCCCGCTTTTTTTCTCAATGCGTACACCAAGTTAGCGTCTGTTGGATTGAGTTGGAGGTCATAACATTCATCTGGCATGATGCTTTTCCAAGTCGTTCCACCATCAGTAGAGCGCAGCAATCCTTTATCGCCCGTTGCCATGATGATGTTTGGGTTGGTCGGATTAATGACCATCGCATTTGGATAGAAATTAGCAGCGGTGTGAATGGCTTTTAAAGTTATTCCGCCATCAGTTGTTTTGATGATTTGGCTTTTATTTCCTATATAAAAGGTATTCGGGTCTGTTGGATGAATAGCGATGGCTTCCGTAGAGCCTGGGAACAAGTAATTTGCGCCAATTTCAGTCCAATTTTTCCCTTTGTCAATGGTTTTATACAAGCCGCCAGTTTCAGCACCAATCACGACGATGTTGTGATTAGAAGGCGCAACGTCCATACAATAAACATTTGTTTGCCAAGGACAAGCAGGTTCGGGTGTTGGCGTATCGTCGTCTTTTAGCCAAAAAGTTTCTTTTGGACCAATGCAAGACCAGCTCCCAGCGGCATTTCTTTCTTGATTGTCGCTTGTATTTTGAGAAAAACCCTGATTGTTTTTTTCTAAATTTTCATTTTCTAAAAAAATCCCTTCATCGCTTACAAAATGCGTTAATTTTTTATTCAAACGCTTAAAAAAACGGGTATATTTATTTTTTTCAAAAGCATTATTTTGATAAAAAAGGCGATACGCTTCATTGATTTTTTTCAAATTCAAAGGTTTTTCATACATTGTTTTTGCCCAAGAAGGCATATCTGCCGTAGGAAGCGGAATATTATTTGGGTCGAGGTGTTGCGCAAAAATTGGCAATGAAAACAAAAGGAAAAAATAAATTTGGAACGCTTTTTTCATTATTGTGGTTTGTTTTAAATTGATATATTTGATGTAAAGATATAATATAAAATAATATTATAAAAATTTTATGTAAATATTGCTTATAAATTTAATTGAGCGGTTCAATGTGTTGGTTTTTAGGCATTAGCTTTTTATCTTTGCAAAAATTTTTAAGTAAAAAGTAAAACGAATAAGTTTCGCAAGAATAATCTAACAATCTAACATTATATATAATGACAAAACAAGAAAAATTAATGGAACGCCGCCGCAAGGTTGTTCCAAATGCCATTGGGGTTTTTAACCCATCAACTGCGGTTAGTGCGCAAGGCTCAACAATTACAGATTTGAATGGTCGTGAACTGATAGATTTTGCGGCTGGTATTGGCGTAATGAACGTTGGTCACTGCCCAGAACCTGTTGTCCGAGCAATCCAAAACCAAGCGGCACGTCTAATGCACACTTGTTTTAATGTAGCGATGTACGATGGTTATATTGAGTTGGCTGAAAAATTAGTTGAACTTTTGCCACATGGTGAAGAAACCAAGGTAATGCTGACCAATTCTGGTGCGGAAGCTGTCGAAAATGCAATAAAAATTGCCCGTCAAGCGACTGGGAAAGCTGGAATTTTATGTTTTACGGGTGCTTTTCATGGTCGTTCTATGATGGCAATGTCTTTGACTGCAAAAGTTGGGAACAAGTTAGGTTGTGGCCCTTTTGCAGGAGAATTGTACCGTTTGGATTTTCCAAATTATTATAGATTCGGCAAAGGAATGACCGAAAATGAATACATTGACCAAGAAATTCAAAAATTAAATGACTTTTTTGTTACCCATGCGGACGCTGGCAATATGGCAGCTGCCATTATTGAAGTGGTGCAAGGAGAAGGCGGATTCAATGTTGTTCCTCGTCGTTATTTGCAAGCGTTGAGAGCTGTTTGCGATGCAAAAGGAATGTTATTGATTTTAGATGAAGTACAGACGGGTTTCGGACGGACGGGCGAATGGGCGGCGTACAACCATTATGGCGTTGCTCCAGACATTTCGACTTGGGCAAAAGCGATGGGCGGCGGTATGCCAATCGGTTGTGTAATGGGTAAAGCGCACATCATGGACGGTGCAAAACCAGGTACTTTGGGCGGCACATATTTGGGGAATCCTGTGTGTTGTGCAGCGTCGTTGGCGACTTTGCGTTACATGGAAGAAATAGACATTAACAAATTGGGTAGAAAAGTTGGAAAGATTATTGAACAACGTTTTTATGCGATGAAAGATAAATATTCAGCGATTGGTCATGTTCGTGGTTTGGGCGCAATGATGGCAATGGAGTTTGTAAAAGACGGAAATCCTTGGTTGCCAAACACTGAAATGGTCGCTAATATTGTAAAAGGTTGTGCGGAAGAAGGCTTAATTATCATCAGTGCGGGAACGTATGGCAATGTGATTCGTGCGCTTTGTCCTTTGGTGATTGAAGAAGAAATGTTACACAAAGGTTTGGATATTTTAGAAAGCCAAATCGCAAAATTTGCAGCGTAATCGTGAGTCGTGAGTCGAAAATCATGAGTTCTCGTAATGAACTCATGATTTTCGACTTTTGTAAAATACTCATTTTAAATAGAGATGACTTCTTAACTTTCAGACTTACGACTATACATATATGAAGAAATTAAAAACATCAATAGCTTATGTAAAAGACTATTTGACGACTGGTGCAGTGTCAAAGTCTTCGGAATGGGTAGAAAAAGGCGTTACAAGGTATGTTGATGCTTCAAAAAAACAGGTCATTGTAGAATTTGGTGCTGGACATGGTAATATTACAGCAGTTATTTTGGAAAAAATGCACGCTGAATCTCGTTTGGTTTCCTTTGAAATCAACGAGGATTTTTGTGAAGAATTAAGAGAGGTTTTTACAGACAAAAGATTAAAAATCGTTTGTGGCTCGGCAGAAGACATTGACCAATATTGCGATGGAGAAAATTCTGTTGATTGTGTCATATCATCATTGCCAATTACTTTTATTCCAGAAGAAATTGTACATGAGATTTATAAAAAATCGCAATGGGCTTTGAAAAAAGATCATTATATGTTGCAATGGCTATATACACCGCTTCATATTTCTATATTTAAAAAATATTTTTCAGAAGTAGAAACAGAAACAGGTTTTGGAATCCCAATGGAGTTTATTAAGGTTTGTAAAAAGTAAAATAAAACACCTCACCTATACTTGACTTTTTAGCAAAAATACCTTATTTTTGCAAAACAAACACTTTAAGCGTTTATTTAGAAGAACTCAATCACTTATTATTTGGCTGAATCAGGTGACTGATTTTACAGCCCAGCTTTGCTCAACCAAAACTTAAACGACACTATGCAAAACAAATTGACTCTCTGGAGTACACTACTCCTATTTTTTATTCTCACGTCAAATCCAATCTATTCCGCAGAAATTCATAGCCAAAAAGGTGGTGAATGGGAAAACCCTGATACTTGGGAAGGTGGTCAAGTGCCTACGCCTGAGGACGACGTTTTTATCCATAATGAGCATAAGATTAAAATACACGAATCTGCCACAATTGTGTCGCTAATAGTAGAAGGTGTTTTGATTTTAGATGTTAAGATTGAAGCCTTGAAAGTACTGAAATCTGTACACATCAAAGACAAAGGTGAGCTAACTGTTGAAGAGTTCAAGGGGCAAAAACTTATCATTTTAGCTGATATTATCAATGAAAACACCATTCATATACCTTATATTGAGTTTAATAATGAAGAAAATGCTGTATTTGTATCAAAAAATGAACTTTATATTCAACGAATTATTGTTGCCCCAAAAGATGAGCGAGCTAAAATCTCACTTCAGTTTGAGTCTTTAAAAATATTTGATCAAAGCGAAAATTGGCTTGAACTGATTGCTGGTCATGTTCTTATTCAAGGCTTTTTTGAAATGCAGTCACCTACGCTTTACTTTGATAAAACAAATGGAAATCAAGCCTTTATTAATGAAAAATCAAGCCTGAGTATTGACAATCCTGCGTACCAATTCACCATTTCTGAATCTTCTTTTTTGGTCAAAGGTGAATTTAATATGTTACAAGGAAAATGTAATATTGGCTCTGCTATCGACCATGATTTGCAATATTCAGGTGGCGCAAGGCTGAATTTTGAAGGTGGAGAAGTGAGTATTACAGGTGCAATTGTCAGTAAAGGAAAAGCAAGTAACATAAATTTTGGTGGGGTAAGCATCTGGCTCAATACACTTAGTCCTGCAAGTATTGATAGAGCATTGTTGGATATTGTTGCTTCAACTTCTGCTTTGAACGGAGCAAATATTCATTTTGCCAATCCAGTAGTTTCTCAAAAAGAAAGCATTTATTTTGCTGTGGACAAACTTGATAGCCAAAATATTACTTACTTTTTTCATAATCCAGCCAAAGTAAATTTTCCTTATTACATCAGTGGAAAATTTGATAATATTGAAATTTTAGACGACAACAATCGTGTTGTTTTGACCAATAATAGTGAACTTACGAATCTTATTCTTTTTAAAGGTTCGACAATTGATTTGAATGGTAAAAATTTGCGTATTCAAAACGAACTCCAAAACAATGGTACTATAAAAGCGAACAACGGTGATTTGTATTTTATTGGTGAAAATACACAAAAAATAAGCGGAAAAGGTAATTTTGGTACAAAAATAGAACCTTTAAATGGTATTTTCTTTGACAATGCAAAAAACATTCTACTTGATGTGGACGCTTTTTATTTAAAAAATGCGTTTTTGCAGAAAGGAAAAATCATCAACAGTCAAAAATTGATTTTTGATAAAAATGCGCTCGTTTCCATTGGCGGAAATGATGGAAAAAGCGATGCTGGTAGTTTTGACCAAACGCCAAGCTACGATGCCGATGGATTGCTCATTTTGATATATCAAAAACAGGCTAAAAAATCAAAAATGGCTTATGAAATGTCTAACAACAAGCAATTAGAAATGCTCGTTATTGCCAATGAAAAAGGCGTTGAATTGAGTAATAATCTTCAAATCAACAAGCAACTTGACTTGCAAAACGGTATTTTGAGCATTGATAATTTTTATTTGACTGTTTTGGGTAAAATCAATGCAACAGGAAGCCGAAAAAGCTATATTGCGACCAACGGAAGCGGTACATTGAAGCAAATCGTTGGCAAAGACGAAGTGTTTTTTCCCATTGGTTTGAATGAAAAAAGTTATGACCCTATCAAAATTATTAACCGAGGGAAAGAAGATTTTTTCAGCGTAAGCGTCAAAGATGAAGTATTGTATGCTGGCAACAAAGATAAAATTGTTCATCGCAACTGGGAAGTGATAGAAGCTACCAAAGGCGAAAGTTTGATAGATATTGCACTTAGTTTTGACAGTTTGGCTACGCATGGCACAGCGTTTAATAGAAAAAACGATGTTGTGATGGGAATTTTTGATGTAAAAAAAGAATTGTGGACGGAAGTTTCTACAAACCAAAATATTAATTTTTATCAAAGTAGTGGACATAAAACATTTTCTAATTTTGCTTTGTCAAATAGGACCGGTTTGATGCCTTCGAATTTGCCAGCCGAATTTCGAGGAAAATTGGTCAGTGGTGATGCTTTTTTGACTTGGACAACTTTGTCAGAATCAAATAACAAAAGTTTTACCATTGAAAAAAGCAGCGATTTGAAAAACTTTACCGATATTAAAACCATTGCCGCCGCAGGTTTTTCAAGTAGCCCTAAAAACTATTCGCACACTGATGTTGATTTTTTTAAGACCACTTATTACCGCTTGCGACAAGAAAGTAACGATGGGAAAATAACTTTTTCTAACTCAATTGTCGTTTATAAAAGAGAAAATAACAACATCACTTTGTTTCCAAATCCGATAAGCTCAAAAGAGTTGTTGAGTATCAGAACCATTGACAATAAACCATACTTGATGGAAATTTATGACAACAATGGACGATTGATTGAAAGCCACGAAGTGGAAAATAGAGATTTTCAATTGGACATAAAGGGTTATCAATCAGGCACTTACTTCGTGCGGACGATTGATGAAAACAACCAGATATTGACTTCTCGATTGGTTGTGACAAATTTTTAATATCAAAAAAGTGGTTTTATTGAAATTTTGTTGTAATTTTGTTATGAAAATATAAAAATAAGAAAAATGGCGCAAAAAAATAAAGAACAAAATTATTCTGAGGCTGATTTGGTGCTGCTACTTGGCTTGGAGCGTGTCAAAAAACCTTACACTCCTCTAATGTTCGATTGGTTAAATGCTAAGACAAACCTTTCTGCTGCTGAAGAAGTTGCTCTTGAAAAGCTTCTTACGAGAGCATTTAATCATATTGATGGCTGGCTGGAAGAAGATTTAAAGATGAAATTTTTAGCTCCGTTGCTCGAGTTGGCTTATCTTATTGATGGAAATGATTACGAAACGTATTTTGAAAAAACGATTTCTGCTTCTATTGATGGGCATTTTTTAAAAACCAAAACAGATTTCATGATTAGTAGAGGTTTTTTAGATAAAATACAAAAACCTTACTTTCATTTTCAAGAATGGAAGCCACAAAAGAAACCTACAGGCGATTCAATGGCGCAATTATTGGAGGCTTTGCTGATTGCGAATCAAATCAATGGCAATAAATTTCCGATTTACGGCTGCGAAGTGGTTGGAAAACAATGGAGTTTTGTGATTTTAGAAGGAAAGCGCTACTGTATTTCAGAATCTTTTGATTGTACAAAAGAACAGGATTTATTCAAAATTATAAGTGTTTTACGCAAATTTAAAGAGATTTTGGAAACAAAATTATTGAAAATTGAATAGAAAATATTTTAAATGCTTAGTTATACCATAGAGAAAAGCACATTTTTTCTCTACGAATTTCTTACCGCAACAACATTATTTCCCCTTGCAGCACCTTCACGGTTTCGTCCGAAAGGGCGATTTCTATGATGTAAACATACAAATCTTGTGCTTGTGGAAGGTTCAAATAGGTACCGTCCCAGCCTTTGTATGGGTCATTCGTAGGAATATCCTTTACTTCAAAAAGCAAATTTCCCCAACGGTTATAAATTGATAAACGTTTGATTTTCTGTATTTTAGCGTTTGAAAATGCCGTGAAATAATCATTTATTCCGTCGTCATTTGGACTGAATGTATTGGGTAAATAAACAGGCAATGAGTCACGTACAAAAACAGTCATCACATCGAAATTCTTACAACCTGTTTTGTCCGTCAATTCTAATAAATAGCCTGTAGAAATTGTTGGCTGTACAGTCGTCGAAAGGCAAGTTGTACAAGTTGGTACGACAAAATCATTCCAATTGATTTTGTCAATTTGCGAAGCACTGAGGTTCGTGTAGGCTTGTATGAAAATAGTTTCACCCAAAGCAATTGTCGTATCTTTTCCTAAATTTATTTCGATTTGAGCGGGTTCTTTGAGCGTTTTTGTAGTGTCGATTTGACAACCAAATTCGTCTTTTACGCTGATAAGATGAAGCTCAGGTTTGAGGTTTTCATATTTTTTTTGATTGCTAAAGCCTTGTAAATCAATGCTGTATGTAAAAGGCGCACGTCCGCCACTAATACTATCTATTTGGATTTGACCATTTTGATATCCAAAACAAGTAACATCTTTATGGCTAAAATAGAGTGTTGGTTTTGGTGGTTCTGAAAGGCTCGTGTCCAGCACTACAAAACAGCCCAAAGTATCAGTAATTGTCACTTTGTAGTTGCCTGCTTTGAGGTCTATCAAAACAGAATCTTTGTAGTTGTTGTTCCACAAAAAACGATACGGAGCTTGTCCACCCGAAACCGATACGGATAAAAAACCATCGTTGTTGTATGGACATCTTACGCCAAAGCCTTGATAATCAGATACTTTTGAAAAACGACCTTTGAGTGTCGGAAGTTTTATTATATTAAATGTATCGTATTTTACTGTTCCCCAAAAATTTTCCAATCGAACAATCACTTTACCTTCTGCGAGGTTCAGAACGTCAATTGTTTCGTTGGCGTTTAGTTTTTTTGATGTCAAAATCAAGCCAAATTGACTTGCAGAAACATTAATAAAACCTTGATAATCAGGCTTAATTTTTAGCTGAATACTTCCTTTTTCGTTGTTCGTGCCACAGCCGATATTGGCAATATTTACATTATAATCAAAATCGCAACTTGCTACTGTCAAATTCAAATAAACGATGCTGTCACAACCAGCTTTTGATTTCAAAATATTCTTATAAGTACCTGATTTTGAGTAGGTTGAATCGCCAATTTGAGTCGTTTTTCCTTGACAAATCGGATATTCCAGCTTGTTCACAATACTATCTTCGACGCTCAATATCAATTGAATAAGGCTGTCGCAATTTGTTTTTTCTGTTTTTAAAGGCACGTAATAAGTGCCTGTATTACTTTGTCCCAAATAAGTATCA
The DNA here is from genome assembly GCA_043777755.1 of Saprospiraceae bacterium. Classification (GTDB taxonomy): domain Bacteria; phylum Bacteroidota; class Bacteroidia; order Chitinophagales; family Saprospiraceae; genus CANHEE01. Next base: position 10,816 of record JAYWHK010000048.1, on the reverse strand, counting down.
CCTTTGCAAATTGTCCTTTTTACACTTGTTTTATAGTCAGGCAAAACTAGAATATTGATGGTCAAAAAGCTATCGCAACCTGTTGTTATTGATGTTGATTTGTCTTGAAAAACACCTGTTTTATCATAGATTTTTCCATTAATAACAATATTCTTTCCAAAACAAAGCGTGTTGCTGATGTTTGTTTTGTTGCTTTTGGTTATGGTCAAATTCGTAACAATCACGCTGTCACACTGGTTTTTATTTTTTAAAGTGTCGAGGTAAATACCAGATTCGTAGTATTTTTTATTTTTTCCAACAAAAAAAGTATCGCTTTCGCACAAGACGGGTTTTAGTTCTGTGCGTGATTTTTTATTGATGGTCAGGTTTAATTTTACAGTGCTGTCGCAATCGTTTGTTTTTTTGAAAATATTGACATAAGTTCCTGATTTGCAATAAGTTGAATCTCCGATTTTTTCACATTCACCTTCGCAGATGGATTTTGTTCTAAGTAAAAAAGCAGGTTTTTTGACCGTTAAATCCAACTCTACGATACTGTCACAATTGTATTTTGTTTTAAGGTTTGCAGTGAATTTTCCTGTTTGGAAGAATTTTTCTTTACCAATAAAAAGCGTATCGCCTTCGCAGATTTTTTTCGTTAATTTTTCAAGCGAAGGGTTCTGATGAACAACCAAGTTTAAGGTTGTCAAGCTATCGCAACCGCTTTTTGATTTGTTTTTTGCATTATAAATTCCTGTTATATTGAGTTTTTTAGCATCAAAATCATACAAATCGCCTTGGCAAATGTTGGCTTTTATGTTTCGAGTAATGACATTTGTCACCAATAATTTCAGCCAAACCAAGCTGTCGCAAAGTCCTTGCCCGTTTAAATTTTTAAATTTTTTGAAATGAAAACCCGTTTTGGTAAAAGTACTATCACCGAATTTGTACTGTTCGCCTTGACAAATATTGATGTCGAGTGTATCTTTATAAGTTGGATAAATGGTCAAATCAATCATAATGATGCTGTCGCATTTGAATTGATTTTGCCCTTGTAGCGTATCTTTATAAATACCCGAAATTGGATAGTTTTTGCTGTTAAAAACATAAGGTTTGTTGTCGCAATTGCTAATTTTTAGTATTTTGAAAGTCTTATTTTTTACTTTCAAATCCAAATTTACGATACTGTCGCAACCTAATTTATTTTGCAAAGTATCTTTATATTTTCCAGTTAAAAAATATTTTTTTAACCCAATTGTAAAAGAATCGCCTTCGCAAATTGCTTCGTTTAGGTTTGTGATTGGCGCATTTTTTACTGTCAAAAATAAGGTCAATATACTATCACAACCTGTAGTTTTAGAGATTAGTGTATCTTTATAAATGCCTGTTTTGTTGTATTTATTTGCGCCAACTTGAAAAAAACCACCTTGACAAATCGTTTTAAAACTATCTTTTGTCACTGGTGGAATGTAAGTCAAATTGATATAAACCAAACTATCGCAGCCATTCGCTGCTTTTAATTTTTCAGGATAAAAACCCGTTGCTGTATATACTGTAGTGCTATATTTAAAAGGCTTGCAAGAAATGGTATCAATAAAAATAGGCGTGGAAGGTGCCTTGATTTTTACAGGAATACAGCCCTTAGAGAAGTTGCCGCAAAGTTGCGGTTTTAGTCCCAAAGTAAGATTTTTTAAATCATTGACTGTCGCAACGCCATTTGGCGTAGGCAATTTTGGTGCATCGGCGGTCAAATAAGAAAATCCGCAAACAGAATAATCGCCTGCCTGAAAATTTTGCATATTTACTGGATTCTGATAGCCAACGATAATGCCATTTTTTGAAATGACATTGGTATAGGAATAGTAGGTTGGCGGAGGCGCAGGTTTGTTTGGCGTATAAATCGGAATGGCATTAAAATTCAAAGAATTGTCGCCTTTACAGGTGTTTATAGCAGGAATATTGGAATAATCGCCACCATTTGCAGCGCAAGTAAGACAATCCAAACCTGTTGGGTCACAAAAGAAAATTGTCCAATTGAGAAGTGTTCCATCATAAATATTGTCGCCATCTTTGACAATTAAAGTCCAAGTGCCATTGACAGAACCTGTATTAAAATCTTCCAAACAACCCAAATATGGATAATACGAACCAGTATAACCTCCATTTGTACCCCAACTTGCATTTGCCCATTGTGGCGGTTTGTTTGGGTCAGGATAAGCGGTTTGGCTACAAGGAACGAAGCAAACATTCCACTTCGAGTTGAGCGTCCAGCCCGTCTGACTAATCGGAGCAACCAATGTAATGCTTTGCCCCGCAGGAGAAATCAATTTCACTTCCAAGTCACTCACAAAATCATGGTCAAATCGAATACATACCCTACAAACGCCTTGCCCAGGCTGAGAAAGGTCGTTTTTTACAGCCCCTTGTACTTTAATGGGCATCTGAATCGTATCGTTATCGGGAATGGATTTTGGACAATTTTGGCAGCCACAAGGCTGGGCGAAGGCTTTGTTTGCAAACAAAACCATGCTTAGAAAAGCGAAAAATCGGATAATGGGTAAAAATTTATATTTCACGTTAAGTAGGCGTATAGAAATAGTGGATATTTTTTTGTCGTTGTGAAAATGATATAAGTAACTGACTAAAAGGAAGTTGCGTTATTATTTTCACAACGACTTTAAAAAAAATGTCCGTTATTTTAGCCCAATTACTTAGTCTAAAAGACTCATTTTCAAGGCAAAACGCTGTTTTGGGGACTAAACTCTTTGCAAAGATATGTATAAAAACGCTAATTTGAAAAATTTAGTATGATATTAAGGAAAAATTAATCTCTACTTTTTCCGCTTTATCAAATCTTGAATGTCCTCTTTGAGAAAAATAAAAGTATTAAAAACTAAAAAAGCAAGACCTCCTATTACCGCATAATCTTCCAATTCAAAATCAGGGTTGTCAATGAATCTAACCGCAACGATACTCAAAATCGTTAGTAAAGCAGGGATTATGGTAATGTAAAAAAAGAAATTACTTAACTTTGTGATGTATTTAATAACCTCATAATCGGGATGTTCGTCGTCAATGGCTCGAAACATTCGTCGGAATTTTTTAGTAAAATTAAAAATCGCCCATTGCCCTACAATCGCAATAAAGACAAACAATAAAAATACCGCCGCAGCAGCTCCTGTTACAAAAGGCGCAATCAATGCCGAAATTAAAAAGGTGTAAAATGAAAGTTTAGAAAGCGATGCTGTCCTAAAAATAACATCATAATCGCTTTGTAGTAATTCATTTTGAGCAAACTCTGCATCGCTCATGTCTTCTCTTATGGTATCTTGTACGATTTTTAGCGTTTTTGCTTCTGTATTTGATGAGAAAAAAACAAAAACAAACAAAAAAACGATGTATTTTGTGTAAATCATGTGAATAATATCAATTAATTTTTAATATTTTCTGAGGCGATTTTGAAACAATAGACAAACATAAATTTTTTTATTGGAAACTTATCGTTTTCTTAGATTTTTTATCTTAGTTTTGTGCTCGATTTTATTCAACAGGATATTTACATTACGTTATGACGAAACCTATGATAGCTGGAATACAACAAGTCGGTGTTGGTATTCCAAAAGTGTATGACGCTTGGAAATTTTACCGACAAGCCTTTGGGATGAATATTCCAATCTTCGATGAGGCTGCTACGGCTGCTTTGATGCTGCCTTATACTGGTGGTGAACCCCGTGACCGTCATGCTGTTTTGGCGATTAATGCCAATGGTGGTGGTGGTTTTGAGATTTGGCAATACACAAGTCGTGAGCCACAACCAGCTAATTTTAAGATTCAATTGGGCGATTTGGGTATTTATTCAGCCAAAATAAAGAGTAAAAACGTATCTCAATCTCACGCAGAACATAGTGCTAAGGATATGAAAATCAGCCCTTTAGCCAAACAACCCAATGGCGAATGGACGTATTGGCTTACGGATCCTTACGATAATATTTTTCAAGTGGTCAGTGCCAGAAACTGGTTTAGAGATGCGGAAGGTACAATGGGTGGTGCTTATGGTGCATTGATTGGCGTAAAAGATATTGAGAAATCAATGAAGTTTTATAGAGAAATCTTAGGTTATGATAGTATTGTATATGATAAAACAGGTAATTTTGAAGATTTTTCTCATTTGCCAAGCGGTACTCAAAAATTCCGCCGAGTTTTACTAAAACATTCCAAACCTCGTGCTGGTGCATTCAGTCAATTGTTAGGAGAAAGTGTTATTGAATTGGTTCAAGGATTAGAAAGAAAACCTACCAAAATTTACAAAGACCGTCTTTGGGGTGATTTAGGTTTTATTCACCTTTGTTTTGACATCAGTGGCATGGCTGCAATGCGTGAATTATGCGAATCAAAAGGATGTCCTTTTACAGTAGATAGTGGAAATAAATTTGATATGGGAGAAGCCGCAGGTCATTTTACCTACATAGAAGACCCTGATGGAACATTGATTGAATTTGTAGAAACACATAAAATTCCAATTTTGAAAAAAATAGGCTGGTATCTGGATTTAAGAAAAAGAAATCCTAACAAACCATTGCCAGTTTGGATGATTCGAGCATTGGGAATGAACAAAGTAAAAGATTGATTCTGGAGAACGGGTTTCAACCCGTTTATAAATTATTTTGATAAAAAAAACCATTTTAGGTGTTACACCTAAAATGGTTTTTTTTATCAAAATAATTCTAAAATCGTTCAAAAACAAAGGTTTCTGTTATAAATTCATTTTTATCAGTCATTAAAATTAACTTGTAAATGCCTGATTGTAGTTGATTTACGTCAATTTGTTGCCAAGATTTCAGTAGATTTTCTTTCCAACTGTTCACCAAACGACCTTGTCCATCATACAAATAAAAAGTACCTTCTTGTGCCTGTATGGTTTTTAAACCAATATTCAATACGGAGTTTGTTGGATTTGGGTACAAAAGCATTTGCTTATTGAATGTTGGGAAAAATACAGACTTTTCGGCAGCAATTTTTTCGCTATTGTCTTTAAATACTTGGCGCAAACGATAATAATTCATTCCATCGGCTGGTGAATCATCTTGTGTACGATAAATCTGAGCTTCGGCACTACTTCCTCTTGGCAATTCTTTTTTCAAAAAAGAAAAATGCTGATTGTCGCCAACAGAGCGTTCAATAATATATGCTACATCATCAAATTCAGATTCTGTAATCCATTCCAAATTGGCAATTAAACCTTCTTTTTCTGCATTAAAATTCAATGCCAAAGAACGGGCAACAGCTCCGTAAGCAGTAATGTTAATATTCAATGACTTTGTACAATTGTTTGCATCACGTACTGTAATTGTGTTTGCGCCCAAAGGCAAATTGCAGAAAACATTGATATTGTTAAAATTTATACCATTTTTACTATAACGATAAGGCGCAGTTCCGCCAACAGCTTTAATCGTAGCACTTCTTGAGCAAGAGCTAGCCGTTGTAGGCAACAAACTCAATGTAATATCAGTAGGTGTTGAAATAGTCGTTGTAATATTTTTCTTACATTGCTTTGCGTCACAAACAGTTGCAGTATAAGTTCCTTTTGCAAGGCTTAAAATTTGCTGTGTTGTATTTCCATTTGACCACAAATAAGTAAAACCTCCGTTTCCTCCGTTCGCTACCATTTTGGCTGTTCCATCTGCTGAACCAAAGCATTTTGTATCGCTTTTACTTATGCTTGCTACAATATCTTTGGGTTGATTTATTAAAAAATCTTTGTAGAAAGTACAACCATTGGCATCTGAAATAGTTAATGTGTAAGTTGCTGATAGCAAGTTGTTTACATTAGGTGTTGTTGCTAAATTGCTCCATTTGTATGTATATGGAGCTGTACCGCCGCTTGCTGCGGTTGTGATAGAACCGTTGCTTAGTCCAAAACACGTCACATCTTGTTTTGAAGCATTTGCCCAAACTTTTGATGGCTGTGTTACATTGAAATTAGCAACTTTTTGACAGCCATTGGCATCTTTTACGCTTACTGAGTATTGTCCAGCAATCAGATTAGAGATACTTGAAGTGTTTGCTCCCGTACTCCAAATGTAGGTATAAGGCGCAACGCCACCTGTTGCAACGATACTTGCCGAGCCATTATTTCCACCATGACATTTTACAGCAATAACATCTTTTGTCAATACCAATGCTGTTGCTGGCTGTGTAATCGCTGAATTTTTAACAACAGTACAACCTTTCATATCTGTTACAGTTACAGAATAGTTGCCAGCGGAAAGACCAGCTAAAGTTGGTTCTGTTTTTCCATTATTCCATTTGTAAGCAAAAGGTGGATAAAGTCCAGTAGCTGTAACTGTGAGTTCTCCACTATTGTCGCCTTTGCACACTAAATTTTTTACTGAAGAAAAAACAAGTGTAGGAGGTGTTGTAATTTCAATTTTGATGGTATTAGAACTTTCAAAATTCAAAAGATTGCAACCTTGACGAGCCACACAACGACGGTAATACAACGTAATCGAAGTAGCAGGTGGATCATACGTTGGTGAATTTGAGTTTGGTACTTCGTCAAAAACGATTCCATCTTTTGACACCAACCATAAATATATCAAAGAGCCTTCGCCACCCGTAGCAGGAGCGGATTCTGTAATAACAGCAGGGTCAAACGGGATTTTACAAGAAGATTGGCTGCAACAAATATCTCCTGGGTCAGTGATGTTACAACAAGTTTGGGCTTCAACTTTATAAGTTGCTGTTCCCGTACAACCATCAGCGGTAGTTATAGTAATACTGTAATCACCTGATAATGTTACAGTTATGTTTTTTGTTGTTGCTCCATTAGACCATTTGTAAGTATAAGGCGCATTTCCTCCACTTACATTTGCTGTGATAATGCTATTGCCAGCACCATACACACAAAACTTATCATTGCCTGTAATGCTTACACTTGGTGGTGCAGTCACTTCAATTTTGATGGTGTTAGAACTTTCAAAATTCAAAGGATTACAACCTTGACGAGCCACACAACGACGATAATAAAGTGTAATCGAAGTTGCAGGTGGATCATACGTTGGCGAATTGGAGTTTGGCACTTCATCAAACACAACGCCATCTTTTGATACGAGCCATAAATATATCAAATTTCCTTCACCGCCAAAAGCAGGAGCAGATTCTGTAATAACAGCAGGGTCAAACGGGATTTTACAAGAAGATTGGCTACAACAAATATCGCCAGGGTCAGTGATGTTACAACATTCAGTTACGGTGACATCTTTGGAAGCAACAGCTGTACAAGCATTGGCTGCTGTAATCGTTGCGCTGTAGTTTCCACTTGTATTGACAGAAATATTGGCTGTTGTTTGCGCATTGCTCCAAAGGTATTGATAAACGTCTGTTGCAGAAGCTGAAGGACTTGGAACGGCTGTTAAAGTCGTTGCTCCAGCACCATATTTACAAACTTTATCCAAACCAGTAATAGCGACAGTTGGCGGTGTATTTACTTCTTTTTTTATCCATTCGGTTTCTCCTACATAGTCATTGCAGCCAGCACGACGAGCGCAACGGCGATACCAAGTTGTTTGTGTAATGATTTCATCAGGGTCATATTCAGAAAAATTATGGGCGATTATAGTAAAATTGACATTAATATCTGCAACAGTGAGGGCATCTTGTGTACGCATCCATACATATTCGAGTTCGCCTACACCACCACTTGGAAGTGTTGTATTCAGTATTCTACTTGGATTATAAGGACTACACTCTGATTCTGTACCTGTTACAACACCAGGGTTACTGACGTTTTGGCAAGTAACACATTGGTCAGCACCAAGATTGAAGTTAAAATCACCTGTGATACTACCTGATTTCCACCAGCCACTTGCGCCAAGCAAATTTTCTTGAGTATTAGCACCTGTTCCGATTTGAAAATCAGCACCATCATTCACTAAATTATACGTGATGCCATTGATGGTCAAATTACCATAAAAAGAAGTGTAATAATACCAATCAATGGTTTCTACATCTAAACAAGGCGTTGTTTTGGGATTTTCTGCACCAGCAACGCCAGTTCTACCCGAAAAAGTTACTTCAAATGTTCCTATGTTATTGCCTGAGGCATTGACAACAGAGCCTTTGAGTTGAGCGTTGCCATTTGTATATTCAGAAAAAAGAACATCATTTCCCATTTTATAGAGCGTTTGAGAACTTCCATCATTGATATAAATACCGTAAGTTGGTTTTGGATTCAAGTTGGTGCTAAGGTTAGAGCAATTGTCAGTGGTATTGCTTGCAATTCTTTTTGCAAAACAATCAGTTGGACAAACACCAACTTCTTTTTTTATCCAATTGCTTTCACCATTGTAAATGCTGCAACCAGCACGGCGAGCGCAACGACGGTACCAAGTTGTTTGAGTGATATTGCCTGGGTCGAAGGTTTCGCTATTGCTATTTGCAACCATGATTTGCCCTAAAAGGGTAGCGTCAAGGGGAATCAAGCCAGCAGGAATTGCAGGGTTGGTCGTCGCCAACCATACATATTCCATAGTTCCGCTTCCGCCAATTGGCAGACTCAAACTTGTGATAGGTGATGGATTGTAGGGATTACATTGTGATTCGTTGCCAGTGATTTCACCAGCAGATGTGAGTGGGTCGCATTGACTCCATAAAGTCAATGGTAAGCATAAAATCAACAAGATTTTACACAGTAGAGTAGAGTGCGTGCGCATACAAACGGTTTTGGTTTAATTTGTGAGTAAATATTGTGGTATTTATTTCTAAAGGAATGGCCTTAAGATTTATTTTTACCAAAATTATTTTATCTCAATAAATTGATAAGTATGTCACAAAGATACTCTTTATTTTATATAAATAAAAAATAATATGTTAAAATATTACAATTCTATCTCTAAGCCATCAAAAGCTAAGGCTACATTTTTAGGTAGTAGGGTAGTGACAGCATTGTGCAGACCCATGGCATGGCTGATGTGCGTAAGGTAAGTTTGTTGAGGTTTGATTTTTTCGATAAATGCCAATGCCTCGGGAACATTGAAGTGCGCATGGTGCTCTCCGAAATGCAAAGCACTCAAAATCAATACTTTAATATTGGTTAGTTTTGATAATTCTTCATTGGGAATAGTTTTTACGTCAGTCAAATATGCAAAATCACCTATACGAAAGCCCAAAATAGGAAGCTGCCCATGCCAAATTTTAATAGGTGTAATTTTTATTTTTTTTATAAAAAAAACCTCTTTATGCGAGATAATATTCCATTCAAAACGAGGTGCGCCAGGGTAACGATCTTTGGCAAAAGTATAGGCAAAACGCTGGCGAATGTCCTCTATCACTTGTTGTGAAGTGAAAATAGGCATATCCACTTTTTGCCTAAAATTAAAGGAACGCAAGTCGTCCAGACCTGCGGTGTGGTCGTTGTGTTCGTGCGTAAGTAGCACAGCATCAAGATTTTGTGTGTTAGAACGAAGCATTTGTTGGCGAAAATCTGGGCCAACATCAATGACAATTGTTGTGTTGCCTTGCTCAATTTTGCAAGCAACACGCAAACGTTTGTCCTTAGGATTCGACGATAAACAGACATCGCAAGGACACCCAATGACTGGGATTCCTTGCGATGTACCTGTACCAAGAAGGGTAATTTTCATGAAAAAAATCTAAAATTCTTAAAAATTAACCAATTCTACTTCAAAAACGAGTGGTGCAAATGGCGGGATTGATGTGCCTGAGCCAGTACTATAGTAAGCCAAACGTGAAGGCATAATTAGTTTGCCTTTTCCTCCTTTTTTGAATAAAGGAATACCCAACTGCCAGCCTTTGATTACTTGATTCAAAGAAAAAGTGATGCCATTGTCGCTTTGGTCAAAAACTTTATTGTCCAGATTATAGCCTTTGTATTTAACTGTTACTTGCGAACCTGCGGCTGGATTCGCACCAGTTCCTGGCTCATCAATAACATAATACAAGCCATGTTCTGGTAAAGAATCCACTTTCCAACCTTTGCTTTTGATAAACGCCTTCATTTCTTTGAGGTTTTTATCCAAAATAGGATTTTTTCTGATTACTTCTATTTCGTATATTAAAACAGCATTGGCAGGTACTACTTCAACACCTGCAAAGTTTTTAGCTCCTTGCGAACCAAATCCAAGTGATGATGGAATGATAATTTTGCCTTTGCTACCTACTTTAAATTCGGTCAATGCTTGTCGCCAACCTTCAATTCTTTCTGCAATGATTAAAATACTTGAATCTCCATCGTCGAATTGCTTGTCGTCTAACAAAAAGCCTTTGTATCTAACAGCGATTTCGTCAGTTTCTTTTAACTTTTCACCTGTTCCGTCTTTTTCGATAACGAAGTGAACACCCGAAGAAAGTGCTGTGGTTTTCAAACCTTTTGCGGCAACATATTCTTCGATTTTTTCTTTGTCAATCTTGTCGTAATCTTTTTTACAAGCAGCGATTAACGTAAAAATACTTAAAACTAATAATAACTTTTTCATTAAAATAAAATAAATTTTTAAAAATATAACTAAATTCGTGATTTTAAATTCTAAATTTAAGAATCGAAAAACAGAAGATTAACTGAATACATTGTTTTAAAAGTTTGTTATTGTTTCTAATTGTTGTATTGGTTTTCAATTAGTTAGAACCATTTCAAACAATAACAAACATTAAATAACTAAAAATACATTGTATTGAAAATGATAAATTTCTGATAATCAATATTCATGCGAATATTGGGTTAGATAATCAATGACAATAGAAAACTAATGAAAATCTACTCTTTTTTGTCATTCAGAGTGCGAAAGCACGTGGAATCTCGCCCGTAGGTTCTCTCTAAGAA